>DATGTQ010000146.1 GCA_035301805.1 Tissierellales bacterium | reverse complement strand
TTAATTGGGACTATGTTACATCCTTTAAATCAGCCTATTTTTGATGAGAAAGGAAAAATAGTTAAAGATGGTTATGGGTTGATTCAGCCCAGAATAATTATGGATATAAAAAATGCTAATAGTTCTTTATTTACTAGAATTTATGCCGGACAAGGCGGAATAGATCCATATACTACAGCAGTATCTGATATTTATCAAGATTTATTTGGTGAAGGTATTTTTACGGGGAAAGGTATATATGATTTAAATGTTTTTCAAAAATGTTTAAAGGATGCTATTCCAGAAGATGCTATTTTAAGTCATGATTTACTAGAAGGAAGTTTTGTACGAGTTGGATTGGCTACGGATATAGAACTAGTTGATGGATATCCAGAAAAGTATAATTCTTATGTAATGAGGCAACACAGATGGGTTAGAGGAGATTGGCAGTTAATTAGG
The DNA here is from genome assembly GCA_035301805.1 of Tissierellales bacterium. Taxonomy (NCBI): domain Bacteria; kingdom Bacillati; phylum Bacillota; class Tissierellia; order Tissierellales; species Tissierellales bacterium. The sequence goes on along the minus strand of DATGTQ010000146.1, from coordinate 8,181 downwards.
TGGCTAGGAAATAAGGATAATCCTTTATCTAGTTTGTCAAAATGGAAGATACTAGATAATTTGAGAAGAAGTCTTGTGCCTATAAGTCTAACTTTATTAATAATCTTAGGCTTAGTTTTTTTCCCGGGGAATATAAGTTTATGGATTGGATTTGCTATTTTTACAATATTGTTTCCATTTTTGTTATCAATAGTAGATACAATTTTTTTCTCAGATACAAAGTTTGATAGATTGAAACTAAATGGTAATATAATTAGTGGATCTAAAGGCTATCTATATCAAGGATTATTATATTTTATGTTTATTCCCTATGAAGGCTATATTATGGGAGATGCTATTTTAAGAACTTGTTATAGGGTATTTGTTTCTAAGAAAAATTTACTTCAATGGACTACAGCTTTTGAAGTGGAGAAGAATTTAGGAAATAGTTTAGCTAGTTACTTTAAAAGGATGATTAAGGGAACATCTATAGCTATTTTAACTATTATTCTGACTTACTTTACCCATTATGAAAATATTAAGATTGCTATAGTAATTGGTGGGTTGTGGATTTTAGCCCCTTGTTTTGCTTATGTAATTAGTAAGGAAGATATTGAAGATATAGTTCTAGATGAAGAAAGTATAAAAATTTTAAGAAGAATAGGAAGAAAGACTTGGGATTATTATGAACAATATACTAATGAAGAAAATAATTTTTTGCCTCCAGATAATTATCAAGAATATCCTTATAACGGAGTAGCTTTTAGAACTTCCCCTACTAATATAGGTTTTTATCTAATTGCAGTACTTTCAGCTAGGGACTTTGGATATATTACTACTACTGAAATGGTAGAGTCAATAAATAAAAGCTTAAATACAATAGGAAAAATGGAGAAGTGGAATGGGCATTTATACAATTGGTATACTACTACAACCTTAGAGCCTTTAAGACCTTATTTTGTTTCTACAGTAGATAGTGGAAACTTTGTATCTTATCTTATAACTTTAAAGGAAGGAATAGAAGAATATTTAGATAAGCCATTAGTAGATAAGGTATTCGCCCATGGAATACGGGAAACAATTGAACTGATTAAAGATGAAGAAATAAGATTAACACTGGTAGGAAGTTTAGCTAATGTTGAAAAAGTATCTGTTAAGCAGTTAGAAGATTTAATAGAGAAATTAAATAAGGAAAAAGAAAATAAAAAAGATAAGTGGATAGAGAAAACTATAAGTCAATTAAATAGATTACAAAAAGAATATATAGACTATTTACCTAGTGAAGAAGTTAATGAAGAGTTAAAGCAATCAGATATGGATATAGATTACTCTTCTTCCATGCTAGAATTAAAAGATTATTATAATAAGATTCTTTCTATTTTAGAGGATGAAGAATTAGAGAAAGAAATTAATAGATTAAATGAAAATATAAAAAAATTAATGCTAAATGTGGATATAGCTATATCTAATATAGAAAGGCTAATAAAAGAAACAAAATTTGCTCCTTTATATGATTTCAAAAAAGATTTATTTTCTATTGGCTATAACGTTCAAGAGAAAATACTTTTAAACTCTTATTATGATCTATTAGCTTCTGAAGCTAGGATAACAAGTTATATAGCTGTATGTAGAAGAGAGGTTCCAAAAAAGCATTGGCTTAGATTAGGGAGACCTTTGGTTATGAAAAATGGATATAGAAGTTTGGCTTCTTGGTCTGGTACAATGTTTGAATATTTAATGCCTTCTATTGTAATGAAGAATTATAAAAATACTTTATTAGATGAAAGTTATAAAACAGCCATAGGTGTACAAGAACAATATACGGAAAATAAAAATATACCTTGGGGAATATCTGAATCGGGATTTTTTGCTTTCGATTCTAACTTAAATTATCAATATAAGGCTTTTGGTGTGCCCTATCTAGGATTTAAGAGAGGTTTAAAAGAGGATTTAGTTATTTCTCCCTATGCAACATTTTTAGCCCTGCCTTTTGAAACTAATAGAGTATTAGAAAATATTAAGGTATTAATAGATGAAGGATTAGAAGGAAAGCATGGATTTTATGAAGCTATAGATTATACTAAAAAAAGATTACCTATAGATATGGAAAAAGCTATAGTAAAAAGTTATATGACCCATCATCAAGGTATGATTTTTACATCAATAAATAATGTGTTGAATGAAAATGTTTTGATTAATCGTTTTCATAATTATCCAGAAATGAAATGTGGAGAATTACTATTACAAGAAAAAATGCCAACTAATATTATTATTGCAAAAGAAAAAGAAAACCTACAAAAATTAAGACAAAAAGAGTTAAAAGATGAAGTTTTAGCTGTCAGAAGTTTTAATAAAGAGAGTTTAAATTCTTTGAAATGCCATATACTTTCCTCAGGGGATTATTCTACAATGCTTACCAATAGAGGAGAAGGTTATTCTAAGAAAAATGATAATCTTGTAAACAGATGGCGTAAAGATGTACTTTCTAGGGAATCTGGTATCTTTATTTATATAAAAGATTTAAAAAATAATAACTATTGGTCTACAACTTTTAAGCCAACAAATAAGTTACCTGATGATTATAGAGTAGAATTTTTAAATGATAAAGTAACTTTCTATAGAACTGATGGAGAAATAGAAACTAAAATGGAAGTAGTTTTACTTTCAGAAGAAGATGGGGAAATTAGAAAAGTGACCATTACTAATAATTCAGAAGAGGAAACCTTAATAGATGTAACTAGTTATTTTGAAGTTGTAGGAGATAGATATGAATCTGACTTAGCCCATGAAGTGTTCAATAATTTATTCGTCAGAACTAAGAAATTGGAAGATTATGAAGCAGTATTGGCCCATAGAAGGGGAAGAGAAGGGGAAGGTGGAACTTGGATAACTCATAGTGTTAAAGATTTTAATGAGGATTCTATTAGTTTTCAATGTGAAACTAAAAGAATTAACTTTATAGGACGTAGTAGAGATTTGACTAATCCAATAGGATTGGAAAAAGGTTTATCTAATACTACTGGAATAGTATTAGACCCAATTCTTAGCTTGAACAAAAGATTTAGAATAAAGAAGGGCGAAAGTAAAGAAGTATATTTTATAATTAGTATCAATGACAATAAAAAAGATGCTTATGAGGTGGCTAAAAGGTATCGAGATGAAATTAGTTTTTCAAGGGCATTTAATTTAGCCCATACTAGAAGTCAAACAGAAATAAGTTATTTAAATTTTAAACCATCTCAAATTAAACAATTTGATAATATGCTATCTAATTTACTATTTTTAAATACTGAAAATAAAAATAAATATAGTAATATTTTAAAAGATAATATAAAGGGGCAAGAAGGTTTGTGGCCCTATGGAATTTCTGGAGATAATCCTATAGTTTTAGTAACTATTAAGACTATGGAAGGAATAGATACATTAAAAGAAATGTTAAAGGCTCATGAATACTGGACCTTTAAAAGATTAAAAATTGATTTAGTAGTATTAAACGGAAATGAAAGTTCCTATTACCAGCCTTTATTAGAGCGTATAAATGAAATAGTTTATGAGTACAGAGGAAATGTTTTAGAAATGTCAGGGGGAGTATATGTACGGAATGAAAACAACATGCCTTATGAAGATATAGTTATGTTTTATAAATGGGCTAATTTCATAATAGATTGTGAGATTGGTATTGTAAAAGAGAAAAAGGATAAACAGGATATTTCTAATAAGAAGTTTAATTCAAAACCTAAGAACTATCCAGTTATTATACCAGAACTAGAGTTGAAAAAATTTAACGGTTATGGAGGTTACTCTAAGGATGGAAAGGAATATATTATAAAACTGGATAAAGATATAAATACACCCCTCCCTTGGATAAATGTTATTGGAAATAAAAAATTTGGTTTCATAGTTTCTGAATTAGGAACTGGTTTTGCTTGGGCTCATAATAGTAGAGAAAATAAATTGACTCCTTGGTTTAATGATCCTGTAAATAGTACTTCAGAGGAGATAATATATGTAAGAGATGATGATACAGGTGAATTATGGTCCATTACTCCTTGGCCTATAAGAAATGAAGAACCTTATATTGTTTCTCATGGATTAGGATATACAAACTTTTATTATAATGGTAAGGGTTTAGAGCAAAATTTAACTATGTTTGTTCCAAAAGATGAAAATATAAAAATTAATTTAGTTAAGTTTAAAAACAACTCTGGTTTAAAGAGAAATCTCACAGTATTCTATTATATAAGGCCTGTATTAGGAGTTACAGATGAAGAAACAGAAATGTTTATAGAAACTGATATGAAGGGAGAAACTTTTATAGCTAAAAATTCAACTAATGAAGAATTTGAAGGTAGTACAATATTCATTGGAGGATCTGAAGATATAAAAAGTTATACTGGAGATAGGATTGAATTTTTAGGTTTGAACTCAACTTTCAAATATCCGGAAGGTATAAAAAAGGAAAAGCTTTCAGGTGAAATAGGATTAGGTTTAAATTCTTGCTGTGCTGTAGAAATGCCTATAACCTTACAAAGTGGAGAAGAGAAAGAAATAACAATTTTATTAGGTGAGAATAGAGAAGAAGAAAAAGGGAAAGAAATAATTAATAAATACAAAGATATAGAAAACGCAAAATCTGAATTAGAAAATGTAAAAAGTTACTGGGAAAATATATTGGGCACAATTAAAATTCAAACTCCCGATGAATCTATGAACTTACTAATGAACTATTGGTTAATGTATCAGACTATAGTATCTAGACTTTGGGGTAGAACAGGTTTCTATCAGGTTGGAGGAGCCTTTGGGGCAAGAGATCAAATGCAAGACAGTGTAAATAGCATATATTTTCTACCAGAACAAACAAAAAAACAAATTTTAAATAATTGCAAACATCAATTTATTGAAGGAGATATACAACATTGGTGGCATCCAATTCTCGATAGTGAAGTTCATAAGGGTATAAGAAGTAAATATTCAGATGATCGTTTGTGGTTACCCTATGGAGTAAGTAAGTATATAGAAGTAACAGAAGATTATAGTATTTTAAATGAACAAGTACCTTTTATAGAAAGTAAGCCTCTTGAAGATGATGAATATGAAAGGTACGAAATTCCCAAATTATCTGATGAATCTGGTACTGTCTATGAACATTGTATCAGGGCTATTGAAATATCCATAAAATTTGGAGAAAGAGGATTGCCTTTAATGGGATCTGGGGATTGGAATGATGGTATGAATAGAGTTGGATATAAAGGTAAAGGAGAAAGTGTCTGGCTAGGATGGTTTTTAGGAACAGTTTTACAAAGATTCATACCTATATGTGAAAAAGTAGGGGATATAGATAGAAAAGAAAAATATGAAGAAATAGTTGACCATTTGAAAAAGGCTGCTGAAGAAAAAGGTTGGGATGGAGAATGGTATTTAAGAGCTTATTTTGATGATGGAACAGCTTTAGGTTCCAAAAAGAATGAAGAATGTATGATAGATTCAATCTCTCAATCTTGGTCTGTTATATCAGCTTTAGGCAATGAAGAAAAAATGAAACCTGCGATGAGTTCAGTAGAAAAATATTTAGTAGATGAGGAAGAAGGGATAATAAAGCTTTTATCACCACCTTTTGATGAAAGCCACTTAGATCCAGGGTATATAAAAAGTTATGTACCTGGAGTTAGAGAAAACGGTGGTCAATATACTCATGCTGCAACTTGGGTTATAAAAGCTTTTGCATTATTAGGTGATGGAGATAAAGCTTATAAATTATTTAATTTAATAAATCCAATTAATCACACAAGAACAACAATAGAATGTGCAAAATATAAAGTTGAACCTTATGTTATGGCAGCAGATGTATATACTACTCCTTCTTTAGTAGGTAGAGGAGGTTGGACTTGGTATACTGGTTCTTCCGGATGGATGTATAAGGTAGGTATAGAAGATATATTAGGGTTTAAAAAGAAAGGGAATAGACTTTTTATAAATCCATGTATTCCAAGAGAATGGGAAAACTATAGTATTAAATATAGATTTTTAGACACTATTTATAATATAGAAATAAAAAACCCTTATAAGAAAAATAGTGGTGTTAATAGTATAAAATTAGATGGAGAATTATTAGATACAAAATATATTCCACTTATAAATGATAAAAAACAACATTTGGTGGAAATAATATTAGGCAGTTACAAAGAAAATCTCATCTCTTAATATTAAGAGATGGGATTTTTACACTGTTATGAACAAGATATATAGCATTTAAGAACTAGAAGTTATTCTTATCATTGATTTTTATTTAAATATGGTGTAAAATTCAATTGTAAGGGATGTAATAAGGAGTGGTTTACTTTTGGAATTACTAAAGAAAAAAATATTGAATGAAGGAAGAATTGAAGAAGGAAATGTTCTAAAGGTTGATAGTTTCTTAAATCATCAGTTAGACATAGATTTTTTAAATGAAATTGGAAAAGAGTTCAAAAAAAGATTTTCCAATGAAGAAATAACAAAAATTGTTACTATTGAAACTTCTGGTATAGCAATAGCAACTATTGCAGCCCAATATTTTAAAGTTCCTGTGGTTTATGCACGGAAAACGATGTCAAAAAATCTAGGTAAAAACCTCTATGTAAGCGAGGTTTATTCATATACAAAAGAAGAGAACTATAAAATAAGAATATCTAAAAGATATATAAATAAAAATGATAAAATATTGTTAATAGATGATTTCTTAGCTAATGGAAATGCTTTAAGCGGTGCAATTGATATAATTGAAAAAGCTGATGCAACATTAGTAGGGGCAGGTATTGTAATTGAAAAAGGTTTTCAACAGGGGGGTAAAAAATTAAGAGATAAGGGTGTGAAACTTGTTTCATTAGCAATAATTGAAAGTTTAGAAGCGGGAAAAATAGTTTTTAAATAATATAAAAACTTCAAACATACTATGTTAAAAAAATAATAATCCATTTTAGCCTTTAGATTGTAAACTTTTTAAAAGATAAAAAATATTGTATAATGTAAGTAAAAATTTTATAGAAGGAGGAGTTATAATTGTATAAAATAGTAGAAAAAGAAGTTCTTGCTCCAAATATCTTTTCAATGGATATTTTGGCACCAAGAGTAGCGGAGTCAGCTCAACCAGGTCAATTTGTAATAGTAATAGCTGATGGAGCGGGGGAAAGAGTACCTCTAACAATTTGTGATTATGATCTAGAAAAAGGAACTGTTAATATTGTAGTACAACCTATGGGTTGTTCTACTAAAAAGCTAGATAGACTTGAAAAGGGTGACTATGTTAAAGATTTTGTAGGCCCTCTCGGACAACCTTCTGAATATGTAAATGAAAATATTGAAGAACTAAAAAAACAAAAAATATTATTTGTAGCAGGAGGAGTAGGAACAGCTCCTGTATATCCACAAGTTAGATGGTTCCATGAACGAGGTATTGATGTTGATGTAATAATAGGTGCTAAAAATAAAGATTTAGTAATTTTAGAAGATAAAATAGGTGAGGTAGCAGGTAATTTATATGTAACAACAGATGATGGAAGCTATGGTTTTGATGGTATGGTAACGGGAAAAATAGAAGATTTAGTTAAAAATGAAGGAAAGTATTATGATAAAGTAATTGCTATTGGACCTATGATAATGATGAAGTTTGTATGTAAACTTACTGAGGAACTTGGAATTCCTACTGTTGTAAGTCTTAACCCTATAATGGTAGATGGAACTGGTATGTGTGGTGCTTGTAGAGTATCTATAGATGGTGAAACAAAATTCGCATGTGTTGATGGGCCAGAATTTAATGGTCATGATGTAGATTTTGATGAAGCTTTAAGAAGACAGGCTCAATATAAATCTGAGGAATGTAAAAAAGATGATAAAGTTAAAGTTGAATGTAAAGCAGGGGGTGCTAAATAATGAGTAGATTTACAAGAACACCAATTGCAGAACAAGACCCTAAAGTAAGAGCAACAAATTTTGATGAAGTATGTCTTGGTTATACAGAAGAGGAAGCTATTAAAGAAGCTAAAAGATGTCTACAATGTAAAAAACCAGCTTGTGTAGGAAATTGCCCTGTATCTATTAATATACCAGGATTTATTAAAGAAATAGCAGAAGGTAATTTTGAAGAAGCTGCTCACGTTCTCGCTGAGTATACTGCACTACCTGCAGTTTGTGGTAGAGTTTGTCCTCAAGAGACACAGTGTGAAG
>DATGTQ010000145.1 GCA_035301805.1 Tissierellales bacterium | reverse complement strand
TTCAAAAATACTAATCCCTTTACTTTTAGTAATAGTTATTATATTGGATATAAGGGCTATAACCCTTCCAGGAGGAAAGGCTGGTCTTTCATTTTTGTTTAAGCCAGATTTTTCAAAGCTGTCAAAAGAAGCAGTATTAGCAGCTTTAGGTCATTCTTTTTTCTCTCTAAGTTTAGGTATGGGAATAATGATCACTTATGGCTCATATATAGGGAAAAAAGAAAACTTGGGAAATACTGTTTTAAAGGTTACAATTGCTGATACAATAATTGCTTTACTTGCTGGTATAGCCATATTTCCAGTAGTATTTGCTTTTGGTATAGCTCCAAATAGTGGTCCTGGTCTGATATTTATTACATTACCAAATGTATTTCCACAAATACCAGGGGGATATATTTTCGCTATATTGTTTTTTGCATTAATAGCCGTAGCAGCATTAACTAGTACTATTTCGCTGCTAGAAGTTGTTGTTGCTTATGGTATAGAAGGATTTAATTTATCTAGGAAGAAATCAACTATAGTTTCTTTTACTTTAATAACTTTATTAGGAATATTTGCATCTTTATCAAATGGACCGTTATCGACAAAAAAGATTTTTGATAGAAATTTATTTGATTTCCTTGATTATTTAACAGCAAATTACTTTTTAACTATAGCAGCTTTTATAACCAGCTTATTCTTAGGCTGGAAATTAGATAAAAAATTAGTAGAAAAACAATTAACTAATGATGGAACTATTTCAGTAAGATATTTGAATGTGTTTAGATTTATTATTAAATATATAACTCCAATATTAATTATTGTTGTATTTATATCCGGGGTTTTCCTATAATAATATATTAATCTATATGGGAAGGAATGAAGCAATTTATGGAAAGAGAAAGCTTTAAAAGTAGTTTCGGGTTATTTGCGGCAGCTGTTGGTTCAGCTGTAGGGTTAGGTAATATTTGGCGTTTTCCATATATTACAGGAAAGCATGGAGGAGCAGCATTTTTAATAATATATTTAATATGTGTAGCTGCCATAGGAATTCCTGTAATGTTAGCAGAATTTATAATAGGTAGGGAAGGGAGAAAAAGCGCTATAAATTCTTTTAAAGAAATTGCTCCAAATAGTAAATGGTACCTAAGTGGAGTTCTCGGAGTTTTAGCAGGATTTTTAATACTTTCCTTTTATAGTGTTATAGCTGGATGGACCCTAGAATATTTAATAAAAGCTATAACCAATGAATTCGCAGGAAAAGATGTAAATGCAATTAGTAATATGTTTACAGAATTTACTTCACATCCAGTGCGCCCTATTATATGGCAATTTATAATATTAGCATTTACTGCTTATATAGTGGGAAATGGGATTGAAAAAGGTATAGAAAAATATTCAAGTATTTTAATACCTGCATTAATAATTATTATAATAATACTTGATATAAGAGCACTTACCCTTCCTGGTAGTAAAGAAGGTTTATCATTCCTTTTTAAACCTGATTTTTCAAAGGTAAATGGGAAGGTTATTTTTGCAGCTTTAGGCCACTCTTTTTTCTCATTAAGTCTGGGGGCAGGAACTATGATTACTTATGGTTCTTATATAAAAGAAGAAGAAAACTTGGGGAGAGCTAAGGTGAATATAGCTTTAGCTGATACAATAATTGCTTTACTTGCTGGTATAGCTATATTTCCAGTAGTATTTGCTTTTGGTATAGCCCCAAATAGTGGGCCAGGTCTTGTATTTATTACATTGCCAAATGTATTTCCTAAGTTACCAGGAGGATATTTATTTGCTATATTATTTTTTTTATTACTTTCATTGGCAGCTATAACTAGTACTATATCAATGTTAGAATCTGTGGTGGCCTATGTAATTGATAAATTTAATATAGGTAGAAAAAAGGCTACATTTATTTCTATAAGCCTAGTTTTTATAGTTGGTATATTTGCCTCATTATCTAATGGGCCTATGGCCAATGTATCATTTTTGGGTAGAACCTTTTTAGACTTTCTAGATTATATTACTGCTAATTATCTAATGACAATAGGTTCTATGATTTCAATAATATTTGTCGGTTGGAAATTGGATAGAAGTATGGTAAAGAAACAAATAACGAATAATGGCATATTAGATGTAGGATATTTAAGTTTATACGATTTTGTGGCAAGGTTTATAACGCCAATACTGATTATTATTGTATTTATATCTAGTATAAAAGGTTTAGGTGTCTAATATATTGTAAATTATATTATTATTTATTAAAAAGGTAAGATATTAAAGGGCTTGTATTATGGTAATTTAGAATTTTTAATAATCTATATATTATTGCTACACCCCCGGTAAAGTAGATTTTTTAAAAATCTCTAAAAATGTATAAACAAGCCTTTTAATAATGCTCAATAAAAGGTCTAAACTTTTAGCCTTTTTTATTTGACTATATTTGTAGGGAACAATATAATTATTGGTGGAGGAAACAAAATTTAAATGGAAGAAGGGGTAAATTGAAATTACTTAAAAGGGCTATAGAATCTATTAAATCTGTGGATGAAAATGCAAAAAAGAAGGCAGCTAATAGACTAGATAACTTAGTAAAGCCAATAGGTAGCCTAGGGGAATTAGAAGAAATAGTAATTAAGATGGCAGGAATTACTGGAAAACCTCATAATAAGATTGCGAAAAAGGGTATAGTTATAATGTGTGGGGATAATGGGGTTGTAGACGAAGGGGTAAGTGCATGTCCCCAATCTTTTACTACAATACTTACTTCTAATATGACTAAAGGTCTTACAGGTGTGTCTGTACTAGCAGAATTAACTGATACGGATATTACTATTATTGATATAGGGTTAAATGCAGATTTAGAACATCCTAAACTAATAAATAAAAAAATAAACTATGGGACTAAGAATATGACAAAAGAACCTAGTATGACTTATGAAGAGGCTATAGAAGCTATAGAAGTGGGAATAGAAATAGGGGACAAGCTTTATGGTGAAGGTTATGATATATTAGGCACAGGAGAATTAGGTATAGGAAATACAACAACAAGTGGTGCAGTTCTTAGCGTTTTTTCCGAACTTAGCCCAGATATAACCTGTGGCAAAGGAGCTGGATTAACTGATGAACAATATGGAAATAAAATAAATGCAGTAAAAAAAGCTATTGAAGTAAATAAACCAAATAAAGAAGATCCAATAGATGTAATTTCAAAGGTTGGTGGCTTTGATATAGCTGGAATGTGTGGATTGTTCCTTTCAGCAGGAAAGAATAGAAAGCCTATAATAGTAGATGGTTTTATTTCTTCTGCAGCAGCATTATGTGCAACAAAGTTTAATCCATTATTAAAAGATTATATATTTCCATCTCACCTTTCAAAAGAACCGGGAGCAGTATATATGATGAAAGAAATAGGTCTAAATCCAATGCTCCACTTAAATATGCGGTTAGGAGAAGGTTCTGGTTGTCCATTAGCTTTTCAAATAATAGAGGCAGCTCTATATATTATGGACAATATGGCTACCTTCGAAGAAGCCACTATAGATAATAAAGTGTTAGTAGATATTAGGTAATGATATGATAACTTTAATAACTGGTGGAGCAAGATCAGGAAAAAGTTCTTTTGGAGAAAGCTTGTATAAGGGTGAAAAGGATGTGGTATATATTGCTACATCTAAGGTTATAGATAAGGAGATGGAAGAAAGGGTTTTAATTCATAAAAAATCAAGGCCTTCTATTTGGAGAACTTATGAGGGAAATTATAATTTAAATAAAGCCATTGGAGAAGAAGAAAACTATATATTAGACTGTATTACAGTTCTTACTTCGAATATTATGTTTAATATGACTAAAGGAGAGGATAGAATTTCTTTAGAAATGCAGAAAAAAGTTGAACATGCTGTGTATAATGAATTAGAAAATTTAATTAATAATATACGAAAAAAGGATTACAATTTGGTTTTAGTTACTAATGAAATAGGATATTCTTTAGTGCCCGAGAATCATATAGGAAGAGTTTTTAGGGATATACAAGGAAGAATAAATCAAAGGATTGCTTCTTTATCTGATGAGGTATATCTGGTATGTTGTGGTATACCGGTGAAAATAAGATGATAAAAGGGCTAATACTTTCCGTTCAATTTCTTACAAGAATACCCATTAATATACCTGTAGAATTTAATGAAGATAATTTATCCAAAAGTACATTTTTCTTTCCTTTCACAGGTATGATTATTGGTGGTATTAGTGGTTTAATATACTATTTGTTTTTAAATATAAATAAGGATATAGCTTCTTTTTTAGCAGTAGTCAGTATTATAATATTGACTGGTGGATTACATTTAGATGGAATTTCTGATACTTTTGATGGTTTTTTTTCAGCCCGTGAAAAGGAAAGAGTTTTGGATATAATGAAAGATAGTAGGGCAGGAACCTTTGGAGTAGTAGGAGTAGTATTAGTTATTCTTTTAAAATATATAACTATTTCAAGTTTAAATGGAAAGGTTCCATTATATTTAGCATTATCCTGTGGAAATGGTCGGTTCATGGCAGCTATAATTATGTCTTTTGGTAAAAATGCTAGGTCAGGTGGTATAGGGGATATGTTTAGTAGTAGTAATCCAAAAAAATATGCATTAGTAGGTGGTACGATATACAGTATTATTGTACTTTTAATAGATCCATTATTTTTAGTATCAATAATCACCTCATTATTAGCTGTATTAATCATTACATATAAATCCTATAAAATTATAGAAGGTTTTACGGGAGATGTCTTAGGTGCTAATATCGAATTATGTGAAATAATCTCATTATTGACTTTTTTGGTGATGTTATCATGGATATAATTTTTCTACGTCATGGTGAAACTGAGGATAATATAAAAAAAGTATATAGTAGAAAAGAAGCTACACTTTCAAAAAAAGGAAGAAGTGAGATATTAGGATTGAAAGAAAACATATATAGTAAATCCTTTAGAAAGATATATGTAAGCCCTCTTAAAAGGACTCAAGAAACTATAGAATTATTAGAATTAAAAGGAATAGAAGACTCTAGGATAGAAGAATATAATTTTGGAATATTTGCGGGAAAATCCTATGAAGAAATAGCTAATATATACTTTAATGAAACTAAACTTTGGTCAGAAGATTATATTAATTATGAAATTCCAGAGGGAGAAAGTTTAAAAAATTTTTATTTGAGAGTTGTAGATTTTCTAGGAGAAATAACTAAAAAAGAGAAAGAGAATATCTTAGTAATAACTCATGAAGGAGTTATTAAGGCAGCTTTATGCTGGGTTTTTGATAATATTCAATACTTTTATAAATTTAAAATAAATAATGGCGGTATAATTACCATATCCATAAATGAAGGCTATAAATACATAAAAGTGAGTCAGTAGGGACGGTCCGAGACCACTGAAAAACATATTATAAAAGTTAACAGATTTACTAAAATTATGGATAAATGTATAGTAAAAACCCCCCTGAACTGATATAATATAGTTACCAGACTATAACCAGAGGGGGGTTTTCACATGCTTAAAGATAAAGATAATCAATTAAGCATCTATTCAATAT
>DATGTQ010000144.1 GCA_035301805.1 Tissierellales bacterium | reverse complement strand
TCTAAGAAGGCTTCCCATGAAATTTAAAGATAATCTGTTACAACTTAAAATTAGTTTTTAAGAAACTAATTCTTTGGCTCTGTTAATTTTTACAATGTCTAGGTTTATAGAATAATTTTTGATATACTAGGAACAGTTTTGATATTATAAATAAAAATTATATTGATAACTATATTGTATTAACGATTATAAGGAGCTGACTTTAATGAAAAATAGTGAAATAAATTTTATAGGAATGCCAAAGACTATAGATAATGACCTTTGTATGACAGACCATACTCATGGGTTGCCTATTTATAGTAAATTAGTATAATATCATTAAATTAAAACAATATAATTTAGTGTCTATTGTAATTATTATTTTAATTTAATATTGATTTTATTAAGTAGAACTTTTATAGATAGTTTAATCAAGGCTATTTAATTCTTTATCCATTAAATTAGAAAGACAGAGCTTATTATAGCTCTTATGATATAATTAAATAACAAATTTAAACATGAAAGGTATAAGATAAAAATGATTATCGATTTTAATTATGAAAGTAAAAAAATAGAATATGTTTCTGGTTATATTTTTAAGGGAAAAAACTACAGATGCAGTTACATTAGATATGACAGTCCTTATAGAAATCCAGCGCCAGGCACTGAAAGAATAAATCTTTACAATTTTCAACCTAAAGGAAAGTGTCGTGCATCAACCCTTGTGCTTCATGGCCTAGGAAGTAGGAATATTAAATTTTTACTTTGGATTGGACCTCAATTAGCCTCTGTAGGAGTAAATACTACGATATTAATTTTCCCAGGAAATTATACTAGAGTAGAAAAAGGTTCTGTTAGCGGGAGAAGCTTTTTGTATCCAGATTTAGATATAATGTATCAATTTTGGGAACATGCTGTAGTAGATACTTTATCTACTATAGATTTTCTAGAACAAAACAATCTTTGGAAGGATAATAATGTTATTATGGGCTATTGCTTAGGTGGCATGATAACTACTATAGCTGCTGCTATAGATAATAGAATGAACCATAAACTTTTTATAACAACTGGCGGACATTTTCCCCGTATTCTCCATGAGTCACCAACTACAGCCTTTGCAAGAAGATTGTTTGACAATGGGCATAGAACTAATTGTTTCATTGAAAACAAAAATAAATTATATAATATATATGAAGAACAATTTCCAAAGATTAAGAAAATGAGTTTATCACAAATTATGGAGGATACAGATATTCATCCATTATTTAAAATAGATCCAATATCCTATGCCCACTTACTAAATATGTCTGAGGTTACTTTTATAGATGCATTTTTTGATTCTACATTACCTTTAGATTCTAGAAAATATTTATACAATGAAATGGAAGGAGCAAAAAGGCGAATACTTCCTATAAGTCATGTTAATTGGCTACCATTTCAATATATTTTAGCAAAATATATTTTACACAAATTAAACATTTATGATAGAAAAGCTAAAAAAGCTTTATTACACACTGAACGATTAGAAAATCCCTTAGATGAAACCTTTACGGATAAATAATACTTTTGTGGAGGTATTATGGATAAACTTAAAGATGCCTTAAAAAAATCTTATTTTTATGTAAATAAAGTGTATTTATTTATTATATTTATACTAGTATCTTTTGTAGACTTTACCTTGGCTGGATTTTACTTTTTATTAGCCTTAATAGTTTATGTTATAAAAGTATTGAGAGCACATGTACCTATTTATACTGATGGATACTTTATTAAAAAAACTTATACCTATAAAGAAACAGATAACCATTCTCTAAAAATGGATATCTGGTATCCTGAAATTAATAAACATCAAAAACATCCCCTTGTTTTTTTCTGTCATGGTGGTGGATGGATTTCCGGCTTTAGAAATCAGCCTAATAATATTTCCTGGTGTAAATATTTAGCATCTAAAGGCCTATCCGTTTGTAGCATTGACTATAGATATGGCATAAAAAACTCTATGGAAGATATTTTATCAGACTATATTGATGCTCTTAATTTTGTTAAGGAAAATAGTGATACTTTAAAAATAGATAAAAGTAATATAGTTTTAATGGGTTTATCAGCTGGTGGTCACCTTTCACTACTTTATTCAACCTATAATACTTTTATGAATAATGAAAAGAATATGGAAGGAATCAAAGGAGTAGTTGCATACTATTCCCCTTCAGATTTAAAAGATATATTCATTTCTGAAAACAAATCCGTATTTGCTAAATTTGCAACAAAGCGAACCTTAAAGGCTGATTTGGAAGAAGAAACAAATGTTTATGATTACTATTCCCCTATAAACTGGGTTAGTGATAGAATGATACCTTGTCTAATTGTTCATGGTAAATTAGATGCTGTTGTCCCCTTTGAATCTTCATTAAAATTTACAAGAAGCCTTAAGAAAAATAATATATACTATGAATTTTTAACCCATAGTAAAGGTGAACATTCTTTTGATACGAAACTTAAAGACTTTAATACAGTTAATATATTAGAAAAAACCGTTAGGTTTATTAAAAAAGTCATTCAATAAATTTTTAGTTACCAATGTAAAGGTATTCATTAGCCACATATTGTTATATTTATAAAGTGAGAAAAAGACCGTCCCTTTTCTCACTTTTCCAATTCACATAGTTTAGCCTTTGTAATTTCTTTTAAGTCTTCTAGAGCTAATTCGATTTGCACTCCTATTTTTCCACCGCTTATAATTATATTATCTAAATTGACTGCACTATTGTCTATAAATGTAGGATAATCTTTTTTCATTCCTATAGGAGAACAGCCACCACGAATATAACCCGTATGTTTTTTAATATCATTTACCGAAATCATATCTATCTTTTTTTCCTTAACAGCCTTAGCTGCCTTTTTTAAATCTAGTTCTTCGTCTACTGGTATTAAAAAAACGTATATATCTCCACCTTTCCCTTGGGTTACTAATGTTTTATATACTTGTTCTGGAGCTTTATCTATTTTCTTAGCTACGGAAATTCCATCTACTTTATTATCCCTATGGTTATAGGTAATTATATTATATTTTATATTTTTACTGTCTAAAATACGCATAGCATTAGTTTTTACATTTGACAAACTAATCACCACCTTTCCAAGATTTAGGCATACATAAGGCTACAATTGTAAATAATTCAAGCCTACCAAGTAGCATAAATAAAGATAGTAATAGTTTACTCCAGTTACTAAACTGACTATAATTTTGGGTAGGTCCTACAAAGCCAAAGCCTGGTCCTACATCCCCAAGAGTAGCTGCAACAGAACTGGCTGCACTTTCTAAATCAATTCCTTCTAAGGAAATAACCATAGTACCTAGAGCAAATATTATAATATAAAGTATAAAGAAACTTGCTATACTTGCAACAGTTTCATTTGGTAATGTTCTTCCCCCTACTTTTATAGGTATAACTGCCCTTGGATGAAGTATTTTTGCAATCTCTCTTTTTATTAATTTAAATAATACTAAAATCCTTATACTCTTAATACCTCCAGCCGTTGAACCAGCACAACCTCCAATAAACATAAGTAAAAATAATATAGATTTACTAAAAGTTGGCCATTTATCAAAATCTACTGTTGAATAACCTGTTGTGGTAATAACTGAACTTACTTGGAAAAAGGCATCTCTAAAAGATAAAGCCATATTACTATATATAGTCTTATTTATATTAAATGCAATTAATATAACAGCAGATGCAATAATTCCTAAATACAATCTTAATTCTTCATCCCTTAAAACTTCTCTCCTGTTTCCTCTAAAAAGACTATAATATAGGGCAAAGTTAATCCCAGACAAAACCATAAATATAGCAGTAATCATATGGATATAAGTACTATTAAAAGCTCCTATACTTGCATTTTTTGTAGAAAACCCACCAGTACCTACTGTTCCAAAGGTATGAACTAATGATTCAAACCAAGGCATACCACCAAGTCTAAGTAATACTGTTTGCACAATTGTTATGGTAAAGTAAGTTATATATAATATTTTTGCAGTATCCCTAATTCTTGGTACAATTTTATCCGGTATAGGTCCAGGACTTTCTGCTTTAAATATTTGAAATGCTCCTATTCCTAACATAGATAAAAATGCTACTGTAAAGACTAGTATTCCCATTCCACCAATCCAATGAGTAAAGGACCTCCAAAATAAAATCCCTTTCGGAAGAGCTTCCACGTCCTCAACAAGGGTAGCACCCGTAGTAGTTAATCCAGATACTGTTTCAAAAAATGCGTCCACCCAAGATGGAATACTGCCAGAAATTATAAAAGGTAAAGAGCCAAAGAAAGAAACTAAAAACCATCCAAAAGTAACTATAGCTAGACCTTCCTTCACTTTGATTCTGCCTTTAGAACTAGACATTTTAATCATAAAAAATCCTAATATACCAGTTAATATTATACTAATTAAAAAAGAATTTGCATCTCCCTGATTATAATATAAAGCTACTAATAAAGAAGGCACCATAAAAGCTGCTTCAATAGTTAATAAATAACCTAGAACTTTAATTATTATTCCATAACTCATTGAAAAGGCCTCCCTTATTCGGTCTCATAAATTTCTTTAATATAGGCAAATCTTCTGTTAAAGAAAAAATAACAACTCTATCCTTTGGATGAATAATTGATTCACCATTTGGAATAATTACCTTACCTTTATGAATAATAGCCCCAATAATTATTCCTTTTGGTAGATCTAATTTAGCTATAGGTTTCCCAACAATAGACATATTCTTTTCTGCTATAATTTCTGTAACTTCCCCTTCTTCTCCTAAAAGCAAGGACACAGAAACTACCTTACCACCACGAATAAACTTAAGAATATCACTAATTATAATGTTTATAGGATTTAAGGCTACATCTAATTCTAGCCTATCTATTACATGAACATAGCTTGGTCTAGATATTTTTGCGATAGTATTGTTAACTCCAGCCTGCTTAGCCATTAATCCCATTAGAAGATTTTGTTCATCATATCCTGTTACTCCAATAAAGGCATCCATAATCTCTAAATTTTCTTCTTCTAAAAGGTTTATATCTGTTCCATCCCCATAAATAACTAAAACATCATTAAGCCTTTTAGATAAATATTCACAGCGTTTTTTATCTTTCTCAACTATTGTTACATCTATATTAGATGAAGCTAATTCTTCTGCCAAATAATAACCTATTTTACCTCCGCCTAAAATCATTGCATTTCTTATAGGCTTCTTTTCTATATTCATATTTATTCTTTTCCCTAATCTACTAATATTACCCTTTTCACCTATTACATAAATTATATCATTTTCCACTAATTCAGTAGAACCATGGGGGATTATAATATTTCCATCCCTTGATATAGCCGTAATAAGTAACTCATCTAAAATTTCCAAGTCTTTAATCTTTTTATTAACAAAATCTTTTATATTCTTTATATTAAAATCAACCATCAATACTTTTCCACTAGCGAAATCTTCTGAACAAGAATTATAACTTTTTAATAAATATCTTTCTATTTCCTTAGCTGTTGCTAAATCTGGATTAATAATATAGTCAATTCCCATTTCACTTTTAACAAAATCTAATTGTTTAGTATATTCTGGATTCCTAACTCTAGCTATAGTTTTTTTACATCCAACTTTCTTGGCCAAGGAACAAATAAGAGTATTAGCCTCATCACTACTAGTTGCTGCTACAAGCAAATCATATGTTTCTATTTCTAGTTCTTTAAGAACTGTTACTTCAATTCCATTTGCATTTACAGTCAATACATCTAAATGATCACTAATACCTTCCAACACTTCAGAGTTTGAATCTATTAATGTCACATCCACATCTTCGTAAATTAGAGCTTCAGCTAATTTATAGCCTAATTTCCCAGCTCCAACTACCATTACCTTCATCTTTATCATCTCCTGGTTTCTTCTGTATCTAGTTATTTTAACAGATTAGAATAGAAATCTAAAGAGTTATTATAAATAAAAATATAGCAGAGTAAAATATCTCTCTGCTATATTTATAACCCATTTCCAACTAATATATTTGGTGCTCTATAGCTACCATGTAATCCAGAAATTATATTACTTTCATCTATTCTAGCATATAGGCCAGCCATTTTATTATTATACATATATATACCTAAAACATGATTAAGTTTTTTTATCACTGGCTTTCCATTTTCAAATTGGATAAATTCTCTTTTAGATAACTCTACAAATTCTTGATATAAATATTCATTATTCCAGCTTTCATCTATCTTCTCTTTCCATTCTTCTTTAGTAAAGTCTCTGCCAGCATATACACCTCTTGATTCATTTAAATCTTCCGGCTTTATTATATATTTATCTTTATTATTTAATACTTCATTATATATTTCTTTATTTCCTTTAAGCTCTCCAGTATAAGGTATATGTTTTTTAATAAATTCTCTTTCTTTCTTAGATAAAAATTCTAAGGTCTCTTTATCATGAAGTATTTTAAATACTATTTTATTATGCAATATTTGTGATTTTATAGAGCCAACGACACAAACGGCTTTATCTTTATAGGCATTAATAAAATCCTCTACTTCATCAATTTTATCCATAAGTTCTTTAGTAACTATTCTTCTATAAATTAAATCTATTTTAAAATCATTATAATAAAGTTTTCCATTAATATATTCTAATTCTCTTGGATCAGCGATAACCGCTTCATAACCTTTCTTAATATAGGCTCTTTTAAATTCTTCAAAGTCTGCCATTGTACTACTTTCTTTAAAATCTACAATTGCAACATTAGGTTTTACATCCTCTTTACTCCATTCATTAAAAATCTTAACACTTTCATCTACCCAACTATCCACTAATTCAAAATAATTTATATTATATTTTTCTTTCATCTTCTTCATAGGCTCTGTTTCTAATAAAATTCTAGCTAAAGTATTGTCTTCATTCATTGCCGATGTACCATCTGTATTAAATTCACAAAACTTAAAATCGCCAACTCCATTATATAGAATATCAAACCTTGCCATAGGAGCATTTATATCATATCCATTGTCAACTAAAATCAATTCCTCTAATAATTTAGAATAACCAAATTTTTTTCTGAAATCTGGTGATTCTAAATACATTTTAGTAATTTTATCTCCTATAGATAATACCATTTCCCCTGCATGGCTCAAAGCCTCAATATCCTTTTCCGTATATAGCATAGGTTGATATAAGAAAGGTACTGGTTTTCCCCTATATTTAGCCTTTGAATTAGCAACATTTTCTACAGTTTTTTCATAATCCTTATAATAAAAATCAGGATCTTCTTTAATAATCTCAATATACTCTCTATTTATTTTATCACTATCCATATTAGTTCACCGCCAAAAAATTTTTATCTATGATACACCAGTTTAAAGCTTCCTTTTTACCTAATTTATATTTTTCTTTAGTTATATCATAAGGTGTCTTTTTTTCATTAATCATTTCTTCTAATGGCTTAATATATTTTTTCTCATCTTCTGTTAATCCCGTCTTTGAAATAGCTATTAATTTTTTCCCTATTTCATATATAGAATCTTCCCCTAGATTTGCATCTAAACCTTTATCCATAATATCTATTTTAGCCTTATTTATATGCTCTACATTTATGCCTTCAATATAATCGTAAACTTCATTTAAATTATCTTCATTGTAGAATATACCTTTCCATAATGCTATAGCTGCAAAATTTAATGGATAAGGTATTGAATCAAATACTCTTATTTCTATATACTTTTTACATCGTACATCAAGGAAGAACATAGTAAGAACATGTTCCAATTCTTCCATAGTATAATCCTCTGGATTAAATATTTCTTTATATTTTTTAGCTCCAGTATAATAAAGTTCTTTACCATAGTCAATAAATATTGGTGGGCCATTTAATATATATTCTGCATAATCTTTGTATCTAAATCCTTCCTTTAATGCACCATCCACTATACCACATCTATCAGAATCACAGTTTTCCCATATAAAAGACCTTAAATTTCTCTTTTCTAGTTGAGGTTCTTGCTCAAAATAGAAGGTATTATCAAATATGGCATACATAACCGGAGATAAACTACTTGCTACTTTCAATTTCTTCCCATAGTCCTCTTCGGAACTATAATCAAAAGATGTTTGTAAAGCCCCAGTTCCTTTCATCATATTATGTGCATGGCTTCCCCTAGTCTTAAAATATTCATACATATATTTGTATCTTTCCTTAGGTATTCTCTTTATATCTGCAATTTTGGTCTCAGGTTGATATCCAGTAGTTATTAATACTTGGTTTTTCTTTTCTAAAATAGATAATACCTCATCTAAAAAATTAAAATATATCTTTTTAATATCTTCTATATTCTTTTCAGGTCTAACACTTAATTCAAATTGACTCCCAGGCTCAAGAGCTACAAAATTACCATCCCTACTTAATCCAAGAAGATGCTCTCCTTCATAGATTCCTTCCCATCCCATAGTAAGCATTTCCCTTAGTGTTTCCTCTACACCACCAGCTCCATAATAGGAAATAGTTTCTAAAGTGTCCTTATCAACTATAAAATGTTCAAATTCTACACCAATTTTAAAGTCTTCTTCTTCTTTTTCATTGTCTTTAAAGTATCTTGCAATTTCTTCTACTTGTCTATCATAGCTTATCAATGTTTTCCCACCTTTAAAATTTTATTTTATGCATATACTTCATATACCCTAATACTCATATATTATGACTTTATTTTAAAAATATTAATAAGAAATGCTGAGTGTGAGAAAGAAGAACGGACCTTTTTCTCACTAAATTGAGAAAAAAGTCCGTACCTACTTCCCAGTTTCTAATTATACTTTACTATTATAGCTGGATCTAAAACTCTAAATGTAAGGGATTCAGTCACAAATAGTGTTACCTTTTTCTTATCACCTGATTGATATCCTATTGAAAAATCCTTCCCTATTATAAGCTCTAAATCATCGTGATCATAAGGTACTAGTACTGCTCCATCTATAGCAAAACTAAATACTATGTCTCCACCTATAAGTTCTTTAATTTTTTCCTTTAGTGGATAACTAGGATCTTGAGAGTTTATTGTTTTATATGCATCTTTCCCTACTATTAAAGTATAAGGCCCTTCAGCATAAACACTTTTTAGTCTCAATACTCCTTCTGAAATGGCATTCATTACTGATACACTATCTTTTCCAAGAGTTATTACTTTACCTTCTGCTGATTGAAGAATTCCCTTTATATAACTTTTATCCAATCCATTGTAAATTGCATTTTCTTCGAAAAGAGCAATTTTCTTTACTGCCTCTTCTAATGGAGTATAATCAATATCTTTTGCTCCCCTATTTAAATTATCTAATTCCCATCTATTCATATCAAATTCTACACGGGTTTCAACTAAAGGTAGTGCTTTGTAAGTTCCATAGCAAATATCATCTTCTTCTACAATATTTTCTAATCTACCTTCAGTTACAACATTGTATTCCCATCCTTTTGGTCCAGTAACCTTAACTACGCGCCTTGCTGAAAGGTAGTTTTTAAGTACTTCACTAGCCCTTTCATCAATCTCCTTCCAAGCTTCATCAGTTATAGGTGCTAGTTCCCTATATAACATGGTTTCCATTCCTCCTCATTATTTTAAATCTCCAATATTTAATCCTTTTTCTACTTCTTCCCCATCGGTTTCTTCATTATTAGTTTCCCCTTCTTCAATGCCTACTATAGGTCCTTCTGTAAAAAGATAAGTTCTTAATTCTTCATCCCAAGCCGGCATATTCCTTCTTAACCATTCAATAAGCATAGCAGCATGTTCAATCTCCTCATCCCTATTGTGGGCAAGAATTCCCTGCAATTCTTCATCGCCAATAGATGCATCTATCCGTTGCTGATACCAATCTACTGCTTCAATTTCCTCTTTTAAACTGTTTAAAGCCCTAACATATTCCTTTGCATTTTCATCTAGCGATTCTACTGATTCATGATATTGATTACTCATTAATAAACCTCCCTTGGCATTTAATAGCTGGTCTTTCTTCACCCTTATTTTTAATCTACCCTAAGATTGTTAAAATAATCCTAATTAATGAAAAAACCTATGGTTTCCCATAGGTTATCCTGCCTTTATTGCTTTTGCTGGACACTTTTCTTGAACATCTTTAATTTTTTCTCTTTCCTCTTCTACAAAATCACTATCTATAACAGCAGCTTTTTTATCTTTCACTTCAAAATGTTCCGGAGCCATTTTCTCACATATACCACATCCCATACAATATTCTTCTTCTAAGAATATTGTATTTTCCTTAAGTTTTTCATCTTCCATAGGTATTTCTTCTCTTTTAACAGTTTTAGATATTATATATCCCATGACAAAAATAGAAAGAGTTGTTAATATCCACCTTAATCCCATAAACTTAGGACTTAGAAATTTGGCTTCATTAGCCAGCATAGGCACCTTTATTACGGCCCAGGCACTTAACATAACTACTATATTAGATACACTAGCCCCTTTTTTCAACAAAGTTTTACATACTGGAAATGCAGCATATATAGGTCCTGCTGACACACTACCAAGTAACAAAGAAATAAAACTACCTTTTAAACCAGATTCATCACCTAAATGTTCCATAATCATTTTTTTAGGTACCCAAGCTTCTATTAATGCTGTTAATAAAAAAACAACAGGCATAATCATAAGCATTTCTTTTATATAATAGCCACTATTTTTTACTGATAATACAGCTTTTTCTGTACTTGTTATAAATAAAAGTATATAAATAACAGCAACTATAACTAGAAATTTATCTTTCTTTAATCTTTCAATCACAATATTACCCCCATTAATATTGAAATAACTATTGCAAATATAAAACTTAAACTATTCCTTGCAATAGCAAACTTTTTACCAAATTCTCGCCTTTCCAAATTGAAAGTAACAAAACCTACCATAGTTAAGGTAGTCAAAAATGCTACTGCTGGCACTATACTAGCGCCCATGTCTACAATAGAACCTACCAATGGAAAGGCAACAAAAGCGGGAATCAATGTTATACTTCCCAGTAGTGCAGATATAATAGTTGCTAAGAAAGTATTGGAACCTCCTAAGTATTCCTTTATAGTATGAGGAGGTATAAAGGTAAGAATCAACCCAATTAAGAAAAGTATTCCTATTATCTGTCCTATCATATTTCCCATCATCTTTTTTGATCTTTTCATTGAATTTAAAGTTTTGTTTTTGTCTTTAATCATCGATACAATAAACCAAATTCCCGTGATAACCCACAAACTTAAAGTAAAAATATCCACTACATAACCCCCTTTTAATAATTTACTCCTCCATTATAATTTATAATGATATAATATAAAGTAACCATGGTTACTTTTTGGAGGAATTTTATGAATATTAATAAATATAAATATTTAATAGCTCATACATATCTATTTAACGTTTTTACACCTGATGAAATTATCTATTTATTTCAACCTAATTACTATAAAATAAAAAAATATAACAAAGATTCTATAATATATATACAGAATGAAAAATGTAACACTATTGATATATTACTAAATGGAAAAGTTGCAATTCAGAAAATAGAAAAAAACGGTGATGTATTAACTGTTGCTACCTTTTCATCAGGAGATATTCTAGGAGGTAGTCTAGCCTTCTCAAAGACTAATGAATATCCATTAACTGTAATAGCTGCAGCTGAGTCTAATATCTTACATATTAAAAAAGAGTTAATACTAAAACTTTGCCAAAGTAATGAGGAATTTTTAGTTAAATTTCTTCAGTCCCTATCTACAAAAAACCTAACTCTTACAAATAAAATAAAATCTATATCTATGAAAAGCATAAGGGATAAAATAATTGGGTATCTGACATACGAATACTATGCACAAAATAGTACCATCATTAGACTAAATATCTCAAAAAAAGAGTTAGCTGAAAGATTTGGCGTACAAAGACCATCTCTTTTTAGAGAAATGAAAAAGATGAAAGAAGAAGGTTTAATTGACTATGATCATAGCCACATAATTATTTTGGATGAAAATATAATTAAATAATTTCAAATAATTCTATATTAATTTACGGAAATTTGACCTATATCAAAGCTATATTTATAAATAATTAATATTATTAATGTACAAGATAAATATAATTGAAAAAATAGTGAAAAAGAGGGACAGACTTTTTTCTCATTACAAAAAATAATTAATACTATTAATATAATTTCGTATTGGAGGTGCTTCATGAGCGAATTAATCAATAACAGAGAACATAGACAAGAAATATTAAAAGAAGTTATCAAAGAGATTCACGCTGGTAAAAGCGTAGAGGAAGTAAAATCTAAATTTGCCGAAGCTATAAAAGGAGTCTCACCAGCAGAAATATCTGCTATGGAACAACAATTAGTTAAAGAAGGCTTACCTATAGAAGAAATTCAAAACTTATGTGATGTCCATGCTGCAGTTTTTAAAGGTTCCATTGAAGAAATACATCATCCAGATGAAATACCTGGACACCCTATTTATACTTTAAGAACAGAAAATAAAGCCATTGAAAAGCATATAGATAATAATATTAATGCTACCTTAGACAAATTTAAAGAAAATGATAATGAAGATAATATTAATAATCTAATACAAGAAATTAACTTACTATGGGATATTGACAAACACTACAGCCGAAAAGAAAATTTAATATTCCCTTATTTAGAGAAATACGGAGTCACAACTCCACCAAAAGTAATATGGGGAGTTGATGATGAAATAAGAGCATTAATAAAGGAAGTTAAATTAATGCTTACAGACTATAGAGGTAATATAGAAGAAATAGTTAAAAAAGTAGAACAAACTACACATCAGGTAAAGGAAATGATATTTAAAGAAGAAAGTATACTATTTCCT
>DATGTQ010000143.1 GCA_035301805.1 Tissierellales bacterium | reverse complement strand
TTTTCCTTATCTGTCATTTTAACATCTTCTTTTATATACTTCTTTATATTCTGATTTAAATCTTTTCTTAATAAACTTTTAGTTGAAACTATTTTACTCTCTGGATTTGGAACTCCACCAGAAGACTCATTTGGTACATTAATTTCAATGCCAGTTTTTTCACCTAAGCCAAATTCCTTAGACATATTTGTAATATCTTCTATTTCTAATTTTACACCTAAAGATTCCCCCGTCTTTTGATTCATTCCCAACGCTAAAGAGTAGAAATAATAGTTACAAGAATCCCTTAAGGCTTCATATACATTTACCGGGCCGTGAGTGCCTCTATTATCATTCCATATCCAGCAACCCATTTCTGTGTCACCAATATCTACTTTACCCATATCTCTAATAGTTTTTTCTGGATTCATACCTTTCTCTAAACCTGCTAATGCTGTAACCATCTTGTAAATAGAACCAGGCTGAACGGCCGTTTGTATAGCCGTATTTAATAAAGGTCTAGGGGCTAATAAGTCCTCTTCATTCTCTGGGAATAAACTTTCCCAGTCAGCACTAGAAATACCTGTAGCAAATAAATTAGGATCATAGGCTGGATAATTAGCTAAAGCTAATACTTCCCCAGTCTTTACATCTACGGCAACCACTGCACCGGATGTAGCATCTTCATAAGGTTTACCTTTTTTCTTACTAGTCCCAAATTTATAATTTCCCCATTCACTTTCATAAGTTCCTGCTACCTGTATTTCCTCCAATGTTTTCTTTAAAGATTCTTCAGCTACCTGTTGCAATTTCGCATCCATTGTTAAATATAAATTATCTCCTGGTATAGCTTTCTCTTCACTTAATACTTTTGTAGTATTTCCCAAAACATCTACTTCTACTTTTTTTATTCCATTTTTACCTCTTAGCTTATCTTCAAAAGTTTCTTCTACTCCTGTTTTACCTATAAGATCATTTGGTGAATACTTTTGTTCATTAATATATTTACTAATCTCATTAGGTTGGGAAATTTTCCCTAAATATCCGAGAGTATGGGCTGCTGTAGTTCCCATTGGATAATACCTAATAGGTTCTATGGAAACTTTAACACCTGGCACTTCCATCATTCCCTCTTCTATCTTTGCTACTGTAGTATCTTTTATACCATAAGCAACATTTATTGGTTCATAAGCCCTATATCCTTGTTTTTGTAATTGATCATACATAAGTAACACAGAGCGAGTCTCATAGGGACTTATATCTTTATTAATTTCAAACTCTTTTCTTAAATATTCAAAAGCTTCCTCTGGCGAGCTCTTTTTAGGTATTTTATATTTTGTAAACCAGTTATCTTTGTTATTCAAAGATGCATATTTCCATTCAGAAACTGTAATCTTAGGATTTATTCCATTATTCAATAATATTTCCTGAGTTGTATTTTTAATCTTATCGTCAGTAATTACAGATCCTATAGTTTCTGTTTCCTTTCCTAATTCAATTAAAGTGTCAATAGGTTTCTTATCAGCATCTGTTTTTTTCCCATCCTTATATTTATAAATAACTGTACTTTCTTTTTCCTTTACTTCATATATAACTGGACATTCTATACCTTTTTCTTCTATTTTACTTATTAATAACTGTCCTGGAA
This sequence comes from Tissierellales bacterium, assembly GCA_035301805.1. NCBI lineage: Bacteria > Bacillati > Bacillota > Tissierellia > Tissierellales > Tissierellales bacterium. The sequence goes on along the minus strand of DATGTQ010000143.1, from coordinate 24,284 downwards.
TAACTTTATTAATAGTATTACCTTTCTTATCAGTTTCTTCAATAACAGTTCTTAATAGTTCATCTATAGAGGTTTGTAATACTATATTTGTAAAGTCATCTTTTGCCTCTGATTCAATAGTTATATTATTGAACTTTTTCATAAGGAATCTTTTTTGTTCTAAAAACTCCATATCATAAATAATAGAATAAGGTTCCATTTTTATATTACTTTGGAGTCCTTTATTTTTTATTAAATTGTATGTTAGTTCTCTTGATATCGGATGGGAAATAATATTTCTTATAATATTTTTATCGTTGTCTATTAGTTTTAATAATGTTCCTTTTGCACCCATATTCCCAGGAATATCATTTTCTTTTTTCCACTTATCAATATCTTTGGAATCGTCAAAGTAAATTGATAAATTACCTTCTTCGATCTTTGTGGAAATAGGAACTTCTATACCCTTATTTTCTAAAGCGTGAATAGCCTTATTTGCCGTAATAAAATAATAAGTTTCTGAAGAATCCCCAGCTTTGTAAAAAGTATTTAACACACTTGGAAGTAATTTATTTTCAACGATTATATCTATTACCTTATCATCTGGACTTATACTTTCCTTTGAATAATCTTTATCAGTTGAATATTCAAATACATTTAATTCTATAGGGAAATCATCTACATAGTCAACACCATCTTCTTCTAGTAATCTAACAAGTTTTAATATAATTTTGTTTCTTGTTTTTTTATCCTTAGATAGTTCATCTTTCAATATTTGCACAGTAAAACTTGGCTTATTTCCTGCTAAAAGTCTACCATGTCGGTCTCTTATTTCTCCTCTTGGTGCAGTTATGGAAATTTCTTTTAAACGCTTATTATCTGATAAGTCTCTATAGTGATCTCCTTCTACTATAGTCAGAGTTGCAAGTCGAAAGGACAATATAAAAAGCATTACAGCAATAACTAGTATTAGAACATTATATCTATTTTTAAATATTTCTAAGAACTTCAATTATCTCACTCCCTATTACCTTCTAAACTTTATGGAAGGAACGGTAATCATCTTTAAAAATAATTTATATATTGGTATAGCTAAAATGCCATTATATATAATTTCTACTACACCTCTGTTCTTAACGACGAAACCAAAAGATATTTTTGCAGATAAAAAGTACATAACTACATAATAGAGCAAATAATAAGCTACAGTAGATATAGCAGTAAAAATAATAGGTGTAATCAAGCTTTCCTTATATACTTTCTGTTCAGTTTTCCCAATACAATATCCAATAAAAAAATAGACAAATGCATTTGCACCGATAGCCACGCTAAAGAAAATATCTTGTAGAAAGCCTATTAGGAGGCCAGCTATTCCACCCGCTTTTTCCCCTTTTAATAAACCTAAGGAAACTATAATTACTAAAGCAGTATTTGGAACTACTCCTAATATGGCTATATGATGAAAAATAGTGCTTTGCAATATGAAATTAATTATAATAATCATCAATATAGTTAAAATTTCCAATGTCTATACCCCTTATTATTTATTAGATATTATATAAACTTTATATATTTTCTTAAAATCAACAGCTGGTGAAATAATGACTCTTTCCATTAAATCATCATCTTTTTTAATTACTTCCTTTACATCACCAATGTATAAATCTTTAATATAGCCTCCACCTAAACCTGAAGTCATTAGCTTGTCTCCTTTAGTAACATCTGCTTTGCTTTCAAACAAATATCCATTTAACTCCCCATCGACATTACCAGATAACATTCCACCATCTTGAGTCCTAGTTATCTTAAAAGATATATTACTACTTTCATCTACTATGGAAGTAACTTTAGCCCAATCTTCCCCTACTTCCACCACTCTACCAATAACTCCTTCATGATATACATTTCTTTCTCGTTCTACACCTTGGACTACTATATCATCTTTTTTAATTCCATCATTACTTCCTTTGTCAATCTTAAATCTATTAAACCAATTTCCCGGTTCTTTTCCTATTACTTGAGCAGATATTAGATCATGTTTTGTATTTTTAAATAGTTCTGCTTCCATCCTAAGAAAATCAGATTTTCCTATAACATCTTCATACTTTCTATTTTCGTCTTCCAAAGCAGCAATCTTCTTTTTTAACTCTTCATTTTCACTCTTTAATTTTCCAATATTACCTATGGAACCAAAAAAGCCTGCAAATTTTTGCCCTGTATTATAAAAGAATTTTTCTACAGGTTCAAAAACATTTCCAAAAACATTCTCCGTTTTTGTCATTTTTTTTCGCCCACTGTTAGTCATACCCATAGTAATAATTAGAATGATAGCAACTGCTGTCACTACCATTCTACTTTTATATTTTTTAAAAATGGACATATTCATCACCACTGATCCTATTATTTTAGGATAAAGTTTTTCTTAATATTTCAATACTTTCTAAAGCCTTTCCGGTTCCTATAGCTACACAATCTAATGGTTGCTCAGCTATTTGTACTGGCATTCCAGTTTCTTTTCTAATTAATTTATCTATTCCTTCTAAAAGTGCTCCACCACCAGTTAACATTATACCTAATTCCATAATATCAGAAGCTAATTCTGGTGGAGTTTTTTCAAGAGTAAACTTTATAGCCTCAATTATATTTGATATTGGTTCTTTCATTGCACCGTGAATCTCTTTAGAAGTTATTTGTATAGTTTTTGGTAGTCCACTAATTAAATCCCTACCTCTAATTTGCATTTTAGATTCTTTTTCTGACATACTAGCTGTACCAATTGTTATCTTAATTTCTTCTGCAGTTCTTTCCCCTATCATAAGACTGTATTCTTTCTTAATATAATTAACTATAGCTTCATCTAGTTCATCGCCACCTACTCTAATAGACCTACTAGTTACTATACCGCCTAATGAAATAACAGCTACTTCAGTAGTTCCTCCTCCAATATCGATAATCATACTTCCAGTTGGGTCTTGTACAGGTAAATCTGCTCCTATAGCAGCTGCCATAGGTTCTTCTATTAAATAAGCATCTCTAGCACCAGCATGAATTGTTGCCTCTTCTACTGCCCTTTTTTCTACTTCTGTTACACCACTAGGTACACAAACTACTACTCTAGGCCTAAAAATAGAACTTCTTTGATTTGCTTTTTTAATAAAATATTTAAGCATACTTTGAGTTACGTTAAAGTCAGCAATAACTCCATCTTTTAATGGTCTTATTGCTATTATATGTCCAGGAGTTCTACCAATCATCCTTTTTGCTTCTTCTCCTACAGCAAGTACTTCTTTTGTATTAGTTTGAATTGCAACTACTGAAGGCTCTCTAATCACTATATCTTTTCCTTTTATATAAACTAGTGTATTTGCTGTTCCTAAGTCGATTCCCATGTCTTTTGTAAATATATCAAACAATCCCATGATCCTTTCATCTTCCTTTCTTTAGCTTAGATTAAATTTTTTTCTTTAAAACTTATATACTTATTATCACCAATGATTATATGATCTAACACTTTAATACCAACTATATTCCCTACCTCTACTAATCTATTTGTTACATTTACATCCTCGAGGCTAGGTGTTGGATCACCGCTTGGATGATTATGTACAAGTATAACAGAATTAGCATTTTTTTTAATGGCTAAATTAAAAACTTCTCTAGGATGAACAATAGATTGATTTAAATTGCCAACAGATGTATCTTCTATACTTATTACTTGGTTTTTCGTATCTAATATAATAGTCTTAAAATGCTCTTTTTTCAAGTACCTCATTTCTTCCATTAATAGGTTTAAAATTGTATTTGGAGAATTTACTTTTATTTTTTCATCTGCTACATAAGTAGATATTCTTTTTCCTAATTCTACAGTAGCTAAAATTTGAGCTGCTTTACATTCCCCTATTCCTTTTATCCTTATTAATTCTTCTAAAGTTACATTGGATAAATAAACAATACCTTCTTTATCAATACTTAATATTCTTTGTGCTAAATCAATAGCAGTCTCTTCTTTATATCCAGTTCTAATAATAATTGCTACTAATTCAGTATTTGATAAAGAATTTGCTCCATAACGCGCTAATTTCTCTCTCGGTCTTTCAGTTATAGGTAAATCCTTAATGGTGTATTCTTTATTATTATCTATAGTTACTTTCATAAACCCACCACCTTTTATTTTATAGCAAACTAATATGAAAATATTTCTCTAAAAGTTTGTCTAACTTTGGGATGGGAAGTCCTACAACATTTGAATAACAACCTTCTATTTCTTCGACTAAAATCTCACCTTGTCCTTGTATTCCATACCCCCCTGCTTTGTCTTTATACTCCCCTGTATCTAAGTATCTCTCAATTTTATTTTCTGATAGTTTTCTAAAACTTATCATTGTTTTTTCATAATCAATTATTTTTCTATTTGCTTGCACTTCTATTATAGACAAACCAGTAATAACAAAATGTTTCTTACCACTCATCATCCTAATCATATGTCCGGCTTCATCCTTATCCTTAGGTTTACCTAGTATATTATTGTTTAGGTAAACTAAAGTATCAGCAGCAATTATTATCTCATTTCCAATAAATTTTCCTGCTATATCTTTAGCCTTTATAAATGCTAAAGACATAGCAACCTGCTCTGGCCTTTCCTTAGGAGAAATAATCTCTTTAACATTACTTGGTCTTATAATGGGTTCAATGCCATATTTTAAAAGTAATTCCTTTCTTCTAGGAGAAGCTGAAGCGAGAATAATCCTTTTCATTATATCACCTTAACATTATTAGTTTCAAAGAAATTTTCCCATTTTTTTTTTAAATTATCTGTGATAAATATTGAAGCCAATCCTACAAAATATCCAGTAAATAAACTTATAAGATGTAATATTGGTAAATATGAAAAGATTCTAAAATTCTTCATCATAATACTTGCAACAAATACCTGACCTGTATTATGAGCTACTGCACCAAAAATACTAACTCCTATAAGACTAAAAACTTTAGAGAAGTATGCATATACTATATACATTACAATACCACTAAATATTGCTCCAAACAAACTATAAAATAGGCTTGATACACTTCCTGTTATTAATGTAAGCACTAAGCTTTTTAGTATTCCTACAACCATACCTTCCTTGAACCCGTAAAGCACTAAAGTTATTAGTATTACTATATTTGATAGTCCTAACTTAGCTCCGGGAGCAACGTAAGGCAATGGCATAAAAGATTCAATAACCCCTAAAACAAGCCCAAGTGCAACTAGTAAAGACAAAAATATCATTTTTCGTACTTTATCCATTTTACCACTCTTTTCTAATGGCTAATATAATCCACATCATTATCCTCCACTTCACCCATTATCTCAATCACTAGCTTATTCGGTAAGCAAACAATAACCTCTCCTGGTTTTGATATATAGCCTTGTTTCACATCTAACTGGTCAGGACAATCTGCTTCTATTACCCTCACCTTTCCATCACCTATTTCTAATAAATTATAGCCAAATTCAGTTTCTATTTTAAGTTCTTTGCCTACAACTTTAGGGTCAAAATAAATAGTCTTATAATCTTTTCCATCTACCTGAATTTTTACATATTTTTTATTATATACACTGGCAAAGTTCTTTATATATATAAGAGATACAATGCTAGTTATTATAATAAAAATTATTAGATATTTATCCCCTTTTGTCAATGATCCACTTCCTTCATAAAATAACAATGCATATTAATTTTATCATATTTTTTTATATTAATGATATATAATACACATGATTAAATTACCATATATGTTTTATATTTATTATATATACATATAATCAATTCACTATATATTTTGTATTTATTTTATATATATTTATTGAATACATAATATACATATTAAGTTTACCATGTCTGTTTTTTAAATACAAGTTACAATTTTTATAAAAACAGACATTTATATTAGAAAAAAGGGCCCTATTAAATAGGCCCTATCTTTTTCATCATTTATGCTTTTGCTTTGGCTTTTGCTTTAGCTTTCGCTTCTTTCTTTGCTTTTTCCTTTGCTTCTATGTTTTCTAATACCTTTGTTAAATCTGTCCATATAGCACCTGTTGGACATACTTCAGCACATATACCACAAGCTTCACAATTTTTATAACATTCTTCATAATTTATTTTAGCTAAATTATTCTCCATTGTTATTGCATTGAAAGGACAATTTTTAACACATATACCACAGCCAATACAGCCTATAGAACAATTTTTCCTTACTACCTTTCCTGGATCATTGCTATAACATTTTATTACTGTTCTTTGTTCATAAGGTACCATTTCTATTATGTTTTTAGGACATATTTCTATACATTGTTTACAACCTGTACACTTTTCCTTATTAATTACTGCAATTCCATCAATTATATCAATAGCATCAAATTGACATACAGTTTGACAAGTTCCAAACCCTAAACAACCATAACTACATGCTTTACTTCCACCAGCAATTCGATTAGCTGCTCTACAATCTTTTATTCCTTCATATTTAAACTTCTCTTTTGCTTTACAGTCACTTCCTTGACATAGTACAGTAGCAATCATTTTTTCATCTGTTTCTGCGTTAACACCCATTATTTCTCCAACTTTATCTGATACTGGTTGTCCGCCTACACTACAGCTATTTACAGCCGCAGTACCTTTAGCTATAGCATTAGCTAAACCATCACATCCTGGAAAACCACATGCACCACAATTTGCACCAGGAAGTACCTTTCTAATTTCTTCAACCTTTGGATCCACTTCTACTGCAAAGGCTTTTGAAGCCAATGATAGTATGATTCCAAATAATAGACCTAAGCCTCCTAAAACTGATACAGAATAAATTATAGTATTCATCAATATACCTCCTATACAAGCCCATTAAAGCCTAAGAAGGCTATAGACATAAGACCTGCTGTTATTAAAGCTATTGGAAAGCCTTCAAGAGCTTCTGGAACATCTGCAAGTTCTAATTTTTCCCTAATGCCAGCCATTAATATAAGGGCTAACCCAAAACCTATAGAGGCTCCTACTGCATTTACAATTGTCTGAATTAAATTATAACCTTCTTGTATATTTAAAATAGCTACTCCTAATACAGCACAATTTGTAGTAATAAGAGGTAAATAAACTCCTAAAGCTTGATATAAATTAGGACTTATCTTCTTCATAACCATTTCAACAAACTGAACTAATGCAGCTATGATTAAAATAAATACTATTGTTTGAAGGTATCCAAGTTTTAATGGATCTAGCACTGCTTTTTGAATTACATAAGTAATAATAGAAGATAATGTAACTACAAAGGTTACAGCTATACTCATACCAGTTGCAGTTTCAGTCTCATTCGATACTCCTAGGAACGGACATATCCCTAGGAAACGTGCTAGAACAAAATTGTTTACAAATATAGTACTAACTAGTATAGTAAATAAATTCATCTATGCTTCCCCCTTTACTTTGGAATCAGAAGCCGCCTTATTCATTCTCACTTTATTGAAAATTCCAATAAGAATACCTAACAATATAAAAGCTCCTGGTGGCATTATAAATATTAGTGCCGGTTGGAAAGCATCGCTAAATAATTTATAACCAAATATACTACCAGCCCCTATAATTTCCCTTAAGCTACCTAGTACAAGTAATGCTAGGGTATACCCTAATCCCATACCTAGTCCATCTACAATAGATGGCAATACTCCATTTTTTGACGCAAATGCCTCAGCCCTAGCTAATATAATACAGTTTACAACTATTAATGGAATGAATAACCCTAAAGCATTATATATATCTTGGGCATAAGCTTTTAAAAACATTTCTATTATTGTTACAAAAGTTGCAACAACAACTATATATGCAGGTATACGTATTTTATCTGGTATTACATTTCTAATTAAGGATATAACTAAATTAGAACCTACTAATACGAATATTACTGATAGTCCCATTGCTAAGCCGTTTACCGCAGTAGTAGTTACTGCCAGCACTGAGCACATACCTATAAGTTGAACAAATACAGGATTATCTTTTATTAAACCATTATAAAAAATCTCAGAAAGTTTCAATATTTACACCTCCGAATACTAATTACTTAGCAAAATTATCAACAAATATTTCTCTAGCAATATTTACACCCTGAGCAACAGCATCAGTAGTTATAGTTGCACTCGTAATTGCCAATACTTCATTTCCCCCAACGGGTTCACTATTTACTACAACTATTGATTCATCTACAGATTTATCATTAAATTTTTCTTGAAATTCAGGCTCTGTAGCCCTTGCTCCTAAACCCGGGGTTTCTGCATGATCTAAAACCTTCATACCTGTTATTTTACCTTCTAAAGATATTCCAGTCATTACTTCGATATCTCCACCAAATCCTAAAACTTCTGTTTTAATTACATATCCAATAGTTTCCCCACTACCATCTAACCCTTCGTAGATTTCTAATACCTCAGGATTTATTTTTTTAATCTTTTCAGTTTCTTCAATTAAAAGTTCAAAATCCTCAGCAACAGATAATGCTTCTTTTCTTGCACTATCATTGGCCAATTTATCTGCCTCAGCTATTTTGTCTGCTGTAACAAAGTTTGAAATTCCTAAAATTGTAGCTGATACTGCCGTAACAATTAATAATACTAAACCTAGTTTTAGGGTCTCGTTCATTTACTTCACCTCCCCAAATACTTTAGGTTTTGTAAGTTTCTCAATTAAGGGTGTAGCTACATTCATAAGCAATATTGAATAAGACACCCCTTCTGGATATCCACCTTTCACCCTTATTAGGGCTGTTAAAAATCCGGCCCCTATACCAAAAATAATTTGTCCTAATGGTGTTACTGGTGAAGATGAATAATCTGTAGCCATATAAAAAGCTCCTAGTATAAGTCCTCCAGATAATAAATGATAAGGTATATATTCACTTTCAACCCCAAATAATAATAGCATAATAAGAGTAGTTGCTATATAGGCAGTTGGTATTCTCCAATTTATAACTCCTCTAATTAGCAAATAAGCAGCACCAACTAATAGTAATAAAGCCGAAGTTTCTCCTAAACTTCCTCCTACATTTCCAATAAATACTTCTTTCAATTCAGGTAATGTACTTCCAGATTCAGCTACTGTTGCAGATGCAGCAGCATCTGAAAATCCATATTTAATAATAGATAGTGGTGTTGCTTCAGTAGCAGCATCTACGCCTGGTGATACAAAATCAGACATTATAGTTGGCCATGAAGTTAATAACATAGCTCTTGCAGCTAATGCTGGATTCATAAAATTTGAACCTAATCCACCAAAGAATTGCTTAACTATTATAATTGCAAAAGCTGAACCTACAACAGGTATCCACCATGGTGCTGTAGGTGGTAAATTAAAGGCTAATAGTATTCCAGTAATTACTGCACTTAAATCCTTTATTGCAATTGGTTTGCCAAAAACTTTCTGAATTAAGGCCTCAAATCCTACTGCTGATATAACAGAAATTAATATTAATTTGAAAGCATTCATTCCAAAAAAGTAAATACTTCCTATTATTGCTGGAACTAACGCTATAATAACATCTAGCATAATCCTTTGAACTGACTCTCCAGATCTTAAATGAGGAGATGAAGTTCCAATTAGACTTCCCTCTTTTAAAATCTCTTCTGCTTTTGTGGAAGTCATCGTTTTACTGCTATCCATAGATAATTCCTCCTATTCATTTCTATGATTTTTTTCTTTTTGCTATAATTTCACCTTTAGCCAATCTAATAGACTCTACTAAAGTCCTCTTCGAAGGGCAAATATATGAACATGCGCCACATTCTATACAATCTAATGCATGATATTCTTCAGCTTTATCAAATCTTCCTTTTAAGGTAAATTTATTGATATATAATGGTTGTAAATTAACAGGACATACTTCTAGACATTTTCCACATTTAATACAAGGCTGTTCCGGTTCAGGATTAGCATCCTCTTGAGTTAACACAAGAATTCCACTAGTTCCTTTAATTACTGGTACTTCATCTGTATACTGACTAATCCCCATCATAGGACCACCCATTATAATTTTTCCAGGTGCTTTAGCATATCCTCCACATTCCTCGATAATGTCCCTAAAGCTTGTACCAATTTTTACAATTAAGTTTTTAGGCTCTTTTATCCCCTTTCCCGTTACTGTAACAATTCTTTCATAAAGAGGTTTGCCTTTTCTTACAGCCTCACCTATAGCATTTGCAGTTCCAGCATTACTTACTATTGCCCCTACATCCATAGGTAAGCCTCCAGAAGGAACTTCCCTATTTGTTATTGCATTTATAACTCTTTTTTCATCTCCTTGAGGATATTTTGCTTTTAAAGAAACAACTTTAATATCTTTTTCATTCTTACAAACTTCTCTTAATTTCTTGATAGCTTCCGGCTTATTATCCTCAATTCCTATAAAACCTTTTCCTACTCCTACAGCCTTCATAATCACCTTGAGGCCAAAAACTATAGCTTCTGGATTTTCAACCATTAGTCTATAATCTGATGTCAAGTAAGGCTCACATTCTGAACCATTAATAATAATAGTATCAATTTTTTTATCTTTAGGAGGAGATAATTTAACATAGGTTGGAAAACTAGCTCCACCCATTCCAGTAATCCCAGCATCTTTTATAATACTTAGTATTTCATCCTTTGTTAATTCATTTAAACTGTCATGAGGTTTTAGCGAAGGATCTACTTCATTTTTTCCATCTGCCTCTATAGTAATAGAATTTACTGTCATTCCCGTTGGTGACACATGAGATCCTATTTCTTTAACTGTACCTGATATACTAGCATGTACAGGTGCAGAAACAAAAGCCTCTGCCTGTCCTATTACTTGACCTACTTTTACTTTATCACCAACTTTAACTACAGGATCACAAGGGGCTCCTATATGTTGCTGTAAAGGTATAATAACTTTTTCAGGCGCCCTAGCTTTTTCTATAGGAAGATTTTCTGTAAACTCTTTAAAGCCGGGAACTTTGGTCCCTCCCTTAAAAGTTAAGTTTTCCAATTTCATACTTTCCACCTCTTTTTATTTATTATAATTTTATTTATATATAGATTATAGATTAAATATTAAATTTATTCATAGAAAAATACCCAATCACTTCACAGGACTAGGTACATATTTTTGATTATTTTTATTATACCACTAAATGATTATAATGTATATAAAATAACGTTAATTAATACTTTAACAAAGTATTGATGCCATTAATGGATATATGACATATTGCAAAATTTATTATACCACTTGTTATTTTATATACAATCACTGAGTGAAAGCGTCATCAATTAGGCCTTTCTACATTTCTATATTAAGTTGGAGGGGATCATTTGGATGTATTAAATTCGACAAACTTAATCCTAAAAGTCTTACTTTTTTTTCTAAGGAAAATTTATTAATTAAAATAGATTTACTAATTTCAAAGATTGTAGGATATTTATTTGTAGGAATACTTAAAGTTAAACTTCTAGTTTCAACTGAAAAATCTTCATATTTTACTTTTACTGTTATAGTTTTAGCTAAAGTACTATGATGATCCAGTTTGTGAGCTAGACTTAAAGAATATTCATCTAATTTGTTAACTAAAAAACCTATGTCATCTACATCATCTATGTAAGTTTCTTCTTCGCCAATAGATTTAGTCTTTATATCATTTTCAACAACCCTATTGTCAATACCTTTAGAAAAATCTGATAACTCCTTACCTCTCTTCCCGAACTTCCTAATTAATACATTCATATCATACCTTTGCATATCACCAATGGTATAGATTCCTAGCTTGTTCAATTCCCTTTCTGTCTTAGGCCCTACTCCCCATAATTTCCTTATAGGTAAAGGGACTAAGAAATTTACTGCTTCATTTTTTTTGACTATAGTAAGTCCATTAGGTTTTTCCACATCAGAAGCTAGTTTAGCTAAAAACTTGTTAAATGATATACCTATAGATACAGTAAGTCCTAATTCATTCTTTATTCTCTTTTTTATAGATTTAGATATAATATAAGGATTCTTTCCTGTTACATCTAAAAAAGCTTCATCTATTGATATAGGTTCTATAATTAAGCTATGCTCCTTAAGTATTTCATTTGCTTCTTTAGAAACTTCCTTATATCTTTTCATATTTACAGGAAGAAACACCCCCTTAGGACATAACTGTTTAGCCTTGGCCATAGACATAGCTGAATGAACACCATATTTTCTAGCCTCATAAGATGATGCAGAAACTACACCTCTACTACCAGAGCGTCCACCCACAATAATAGGCTTTCCTTTTAATAATGGATTATCTGCTTCTTCCACCGAAGCATAAAAAGCATCCATATCCACGTGAATAATTGATCTTTTAGTCATGATAACACCCTACTTAACTTATTAAAAAAACCATACAGCCTTGTATGATTTTGGTGCAGGAGAAGGGACTCGAACCCTCACAGGCTTAGCCTACTACCCCCTCAAGATAGCGTGTATGCCAATTCCACCACTCCTGCAGTTCATTATAATTGTATATTATATATTATAACTTATAATATATTTTTTTCAACTATTTTTTCTTTTGATACTCTTTTGGAATATACCAATTTTCGATATTATTATATACATTATTAAAATTTGGTTTTATATCACCTTGTATTTTATTGCTTGACAATATAGCCTTATTCCTAAAAAGTAAACTTATATAAGGTAGCTCATCTACAATTTCTTTTTCTAACTTTTCATAAGCCTTTTGTTTCTTATCACCAGGCATTGCACTAAAAGCATCTACTAATAAATTATCCATCTTTTTATTATTATATCTAATAAAGTTAGTTCCATTTTTAATTTGAGATGAGTGGAATGCAAAAGACAGCTCAGGAATACTAGATAATTCCCAACCTAATAAGGCTATATCAAAATCTCCTTTTGCTATTTTCTTTTCAAAACTTTCCCATTGTTCCTTTACCATTTCTTCTGTTAAATTATCAGGTACTGTATCTGAATAATCTTTTATAACTTCTATCCCTAGTTTTCTTAAATCCCCCGTTATCATATTAGCAGTTTTAAGTCTTAAAAGATTATAGGAATTTGTGGTTAACCTTAAAGTTAATTTATTCCCTTTTTCATCTTCACAGATTCCATCCCCATTTCTATCTTTCCAACCTGCCTTTTCCAATTCTTCTTTTGCTTTTGATAAATTGTATTGATATGTATTAGCATTATCTGAAGCTAACCATGAATTAGGATTTATAGGTACATCTATTTCAGTTCCATGATTTAAATAAACTTCTTCTATGATAGCTTGTCTATCAATTCCATAAGCTAAGGCCTTTCTAATGCCTTTATTCTTACCATCCTTAAAAGTTTCATTATTAAAATTAAACCCTAAAAATTCGTAATTATTAGAAACATATTCATTTATATTTACTCTTTGGCTTTCAGCATATTTCTCCCAATCTGTTCCCTTAGATAAAGTCATATCTACCTGATCTGTCTCAAAAGCTGTAAGCATCAATTCTTCATTTTCTAAAACTTTTCCTATTACTGTTTCTATATAAGTCTTACCTTTCCACCAGTTATCATTAGCCTCCAATGTGATACTTTTGAACTTTTCATAACTAATAAATTTATAAGGTCCAGTACCTATAGGTTTATAATTTTCTACTTTTAAAGCATTCTCGTATACCTTCTTTCCTTCTCCAGCTTTTGCAAAAACATGTTTAGGTATTATAGGAAAAATTAATGTTTCTACACAATTGCTATAATTTTTATCAAATGTAATCTCTAGGTTATTAGCGTCTATTATCTCAACATCTAATATGTTTTTTATATCCCCATTTAAACTGTTGTTAAAAATCTTTTTATAAGAATTCTCATTATCCGCATGTTTAATAGTATTTATAGTAAATAAAACATCCTCTGAAGTTAGTTTCTCTCCATCATGCCAATAAACGTCATCTCTCAATTTAATATCTACAACCTTACCACCATTTTTTATACTATAGTCCTCAGCTAGTATATTTTCAATATTAAATTTTTCATCTAATTCGAACATTCCCTCAAAAATTAATTTACTGAAGTAATGGTAGCTAATATTTTCACTTATTAACGGATTTAAAGTGCTTAGGACTGTTAATGGTAGAACTAATTCACCACCTTCCACAGGTTCATATTCTTTCTCTTTTTCAACAGCTTTTTCATCCTTCTTTGATACAGTGTTAGCCTTATTTAGTTCTTCATTACAACCAGTCATAGTAAATAATAAAGTAATTATTAAAAATAAAACTAAAACAAGCTTTTTATAACTCATGTATATCACCTTCCGTACAAAATCTATATTATCCATTCTGAAAAATATATTGTTTTATTACTTTTTTAAAATTATTTATCAACATAATAAATTGAAAATCTGCGCTATCACTATCGTCAATATTATCTTTATATATCTTTTCATACATTTCACAGTTCTTTATGACTTTTTTTACATACTCCGCCGTTTCTTTAAAGGGTATTTCTTTTAAATTCTTTCCATCATCACTATACTTCTTATCAGAAAGCCATTTATTTACATTACCACTTCCTCCATTATAGGCGGCCAATATTACCTCCAAATTATTGTCATATTCTTTTGTCAATACACTTAAATACCAACATCCTATCTTAATATTTGTCTCTGGCTCATACAAAGATTCTAATGTAAAATTTGTAAGGTTAAGTTCTTTAGCTGCCCATTCAGCAGTTATAGGAGATATCTGCATAAGTCCCCTAGCATCTTTTGAGGACTTGGCATTTACATCAAAATTACTTTCTACATTTATTATGGATGCAATTAAATATGGATCAATATCATATTCTTTAGAATATTTATTAATATAGTCTTTATAACCTATAGGATATTTAGTTTTTATAATTAAATTTGCAGAAATTATTATAGTCAGTATAATAACAACACAAGTAAATACTAACCTTAATCTTCTTTTTAATCTTCTTGCCAAACTAACCCCTCCATGCCTATATTAATGGGTTTACCAGTTTTCTTACTTGGTCATATAAACAATTTACATTTTTACTATTATCTATTATTCTATCTGCATACTTTTTCTTTAATTTTATAGGCATTTGTGCACTTATCCTTATTTCGCTTTCTTCTAGGGATAAACTATCCCTTTTCATAAGCCGCTTTATTTGCTCCTTTTCCTCCAAATATATTAACCATATTTCGTGAAAATATAAACCACATTCATTAAAACTATCAATATTTTCAATTAATAATGGTATGTCAATAAATAAAATATTATTATTTTTGCAATATAAGTTTATCTTCTTATTAATTACATTTATTACCTGAGGATGCACAATGGAATTTAGTTTAATTCTCTTAGTTTTATCATTAAATATTATTTCCCCAAGTTTTTTCCTATCTATACCACCATCTTTTTTTAAAATATCGACTCCAAAGTACTCTACAATTTCTTCATATGCAACTTTACCTTTTTCCACAACTTCCCTAGCAATTTTATCAGCATCAATTACTTCATAACCAAGCTCTATTAAATATTTAGTTACTGTACTCTTACCTGTAGCTATACCACCAGTTATTCCAATTATTTTGCATTTACTTTGTATCATACCAACTTTCCCCCATCTGCATATCTACTTCTAAAGGTACATTTAGTTTTACACAGTTTTCCATAATATTTGCCATTATCTTTTCTACCTCTTTAGCTTCATCTTTATGGGCTTCAATTATTAATTCGTCATGTACTTGGAGAATTAGTTTTGATTTCATATTTTTTCTTTCCAACTCATTATATATTTCCACCATAGCAACCTTTATAATATCTGCTGCACTTCCTTGTATTGGTGTATTTAATGCCACTCTTTCGCCAAAGGATCTAACAGCATAATTTCTAGACTTTAATTCTGGTAAATATCTTCTACGTTTTAAAATAGTATCTACATAGCCTTGTTTTTTTCCTAATTCGACTATACTATCCATGTATGTTTTTACCCCAGCATAATTTTCCAAATATTTATCTATATAATTTTTTGCTTCTTTCCGAGATATATCTAAGTCCCTAGATAACCCATAATCACTTATTCCATAAACTATACCAAAATTGACAGCTTTTGCTCTATTTCTAAGAAGAGGTGTTACTTCTTCCTTTGGTACTTCAAAAACTTCACTAGCAGTTTTTAAATGTATATCCTCACTTTCATAAAAAGCTTCTTGCAGCTTTTCATCCTCTGTTATATGAGCTAATACTCTAAGCTCTATTTGAGAATAATCTCCATCTATAAGTATATAGTCTTCACTTTGAGTCACAAAAGCTTTCCTTATTTTCCTTCCTTCTTCAGTTTTAATAGGTATATTTTGTAGATTTGGTTCTGTACTACTTATTCTTCCTGTATTAGTAACAGTCTGATTAAAACTAGAGTGTATTCTCTTTGTCTCTTTATCTATCAAATCCATTAACCCATCTACATAGGTAGATTTTAACTTAACAATTTGTCTATACTCTAGAATTTTTTCAATGATAGGATGTTTTCCCTTTAATTTATCTAAAACTTCTGCATTTGTTGAATATCCAGTTTTAGTCTTTTTTATGACTGGTAAGTCTAGCCTATCAAACAAGATTTCCCCTAATTGCTTAGGAGAATTTATGTTAAATTCTTCTCCCGACAAAGTATAAATCTCTTCCGTTAATTTGTCAATTTTTTTATTAAATTCTTCCTTTAATTCTTCTAATACATTAATATTTATCTTAAATCCTACATATTCCATATTAGCCAATACCTTTATCAATGGAAGTTCAATATTATAAAAAAGTTCTTCCATTCCCTGACTGGCAATTAATCCCTTAATAGGATTTTCCAACATAAACACCATATCAATTAATATCGAAAAATAATTTGCTCTCTCTTGAACCTTTAGATCTTTATAGCTTTTTTTCTTTCTGCCTTTCCCTAAAAGTTCTTCCTCATTTCTAATATTAATATTTAAATGTTCCCGACTTAATTCATCAATATCATAATTAGATTGAGCTGGATTTAATAAATATTGACCTATCATACTGTCAAAGGTTATATTTTTTATATCTATACCTACTCTAAATAGGCCTACAATATCTCCTTTTAGTCTATGACCTATCTTTTCTATAGACTCATCTTCAAAAATAGGTTTAAAAGTAGTTATAAAAGCATCTTTAGATTTTGAATTCTCTTCAAAATCAATATAATATGCATTCTTATCCTTTACTTTTATTATAGCTCCTAATATTTCATCCTTAACAAAATCTTCATATTTAAAAATTAATTTAAAAGCGAATTTTTTACTATTTTTAATTTCTTCTACAATCTCTTCAAAGCTTTCTTCAGTTATTATTTCAAATTCTGGCTCATAAGTAGACTCTGATTCTATATTAACTTTGTCATGAGGCAGCTGTTCTAATAATCTCCTAAGTTCAAATTTTTCATATAGTTTTATTAATTCATCCCAATTAGGCTCTTCAACTTTTAAATCCTTTATAGTCAGATCTAGGGGTATATTTGTTATTATTTCTGATAATTTCTTACTTAAAAAAGCCGTTTGTTTATGTTCAATTAAAGATTCTTTTCTCTTTTTTCCTGTAACCTTATCTATATTTTCATAAACTCCTTCCATAGAGTTAAATTCCTTTAATAATTTAAGACCCGTCTTTTCCCCTATTCCAGGAACACCAGGTATATTATCTGATTGGTCCCCCATTAATCCTTTTAAATCAATAAATTGCTTAGGAGTAATACCATAGGTTTCTATAAACTTTTTCTCATCATATTCTTCCAATTGAGTAATTCCTTTTTTAGTAATTAGCACTTTTGTATTATCAGTGGCTAATTGTAAAAAGTCTCTATCACCAGAGACTAACATTACATCTAAACCTTCTTCCTCGCCTAACCTAGCAATAGTTCCAGCAATATCATCAGCTTCATATTGATCCATTTCCATTTGATATATATTCATAGACTTAAGAATTTCTTTCAATATTGGAAACTGCAAGGATAATTCATTAGGAGTAGAATCTCTTTGAGCTTTATATAACTCATATTCTAAATGTCTAAAAGTAGGCCCTTTTTTATCAAAAGCTACACACATATATTCAGGATTGTAATCTTCATTTATTTTATTTAGCATAGTCATAAATCCAAGGACACCATTAGTATATATACCATCCTTTGTAGATAATAAAGGAAGTGCATAAAATGCTCTATGAAGTAAGCTACTTCCATCTATAATTATTAACTTTTCTTTTTTCACTATATCAGCTCCCTAATAATACTTAACTTCTCTTATAGTATAAACTATGTACATATTAAGTATATCTTAAAAAAATAAAGTAGTAAACAAAACTTTAAACTATATAAAATTTATATTAGCATAATTTCTTTCTTCCTTTATTCCTAATAACTGAATGTATTCTTCACAATTGCTTACTAATTTTTCATGGCTGCCATCTCCGATTATCCTTCCATCCGAAAACACTATTACCCTTGGATTTAGCTCTACTATATTTTCCACTCTATGGGTAATAAAAACACCTATCTTTTTTCTGCTTTTTTCCGTTACTAATGAAAATATTTCTTTTTCACTAATAGGATCTAAGGATGATGTAGGCTCATCCAATATGTAGACATCTGCATCTCGCATAAAAGCCCTACCAAGGGCTATTCTTTGCCACTGTCCTTTAGATAATTCTTCTCCTGCAAACCATTTTCCCATTTGTGTATCTATTCTATCTGGAAATTTATCTATCTTTTCACTTAAATTTATTTCCCTTAGGGCTTTCATTATTTTCTCATCACTATTCATTTCACCAATGTTTCCAAAACCTATGTTTTCTCTTAAAGTCATTTCGTATTTATTAAAATCCTGAAATATAATCCCCATTCTTTTTCTTAAATTATCCGGTTTTATTTTCCTTAACTCTATTCCATTTATAAATATTTCTCCTTCATAATTATCATAAAATCCACATAATAGCTTTATAAAGGTAGTCTTTCCAGACCCATTTTGACCAACGATTCCTACAAGTTGTCCTTTATTTATTTTTATATTAATATCTTTAAGTGTGCTATTTATGCTTCCTTCATAAGTATAATTTACATTTTTAAATTCTATTTCTTTTATTTCATCTATTTCTATTATTCTATCTTCATATCCCTTTATTTCTAAATCTAATAATTTATAAAATTGCTCTACATATAATATATCATTATATATTTCAGATAAACTTCTTAAAAAACTACTTACATTTGATTGAATAGTGCTTAAACTATCTATATAGGCTACAGTGTCTCCCACTAAAATTTTTCCTACTGCAGCCATTTTCACTACATTAAATATTACAAATAAGCTAATTAATTCCTCCATTAAACTTAATCCTATTGCCCATTTAGTCCCTTTCTTAGTCATATTTAAATCCTGTTCTTGTATTTTTTTCTTTAGGCTAGAAAATATATTTATTAAATATTCCCCTATATTATAGGTTTTAACTTCTTTACAAGCTATATCATTGGTAAGTAAGTAATTAATGTATGAGGTTTTTCTTACTTCATTCATTCTTTCCATTCTCATTTTATAATTTATATATCCAATTCTTGTATTTACTATTGTAGATATTATTGGAGTTATAAATATAAGTAAAAAAATATATGAATTCCAAGATAATATTATTGATGATATTGAAACTACTGACGCTATTTGGGTTATTATCATTAAAATATTTGTATAGGTTATATAAACTTTTGCTTGACCTTCCATTTCTGCTCTACCTAATATATTATATATTTCAGCATCCTCGAAGTCCTGCAATCTTAACTCTTTACATTTTTCTAATATATCCATACTCATTTTATAGTCAATCTTCAGCTGATGCTTTGAATTTATATAATTATTTAATGATTGAATAACTTGAATAAATATATTAATTGCTGCATAAATAACCAATATATTTATGAAATTATTATTTTTATTTGTACTTACTTCAGCTATTCCATTAATCAATAGTTTTGTGCCCCATATAGACATAGCAGATGTAAAACCTACTAGCATTGTAAAGAATATAGTTAATATAAAGCTTGCTGGAGAAATTGTATAAATATATTTCATAGTACGTTTTATTAAATTTTTTGTTCTTTTATATCCATTTTCTTTCACATTATTTTCCCCTTGTAATTTTATTATTCATATTTCCATTCCTATCCTTAGTATTGGCTTATAAAAATAAATTCTATTTTAGTTTTTTTAAAACTCTCCACCTAAGTAGATAAAACCATTAAGTGAACTTTTCTAATATATATTAACTTTTAGCTCCTAATAAATCTCTCTTCATAAAGGTTTTATAGTTAGTGATAGTTAATATTGTAGATATAATTAATGCAAAAATTACTCCTATAATATAAGATGCATTTACCTGTCCAGAAACTACTCCTTCTATATTGAAATAAGAAAGAGGAAAGTAAAACCGTAAAATAGAATCATTTTCTAAAAAAGATTCAAATACATAGTTTAACATCATCAAACCTGTAACTAATCCTAAAGTATTAGAAAGTGAATTAATCCAAGTTGATAAAGTTATAGTTGATAATATAGTCATAATCATCATAAAGAATAATAAAATATATCCTAAAAATAAATATTTACTTGTAGATATAATTTGGAACTGTCCAAGTTTTCCAGTATTACTACTTAAGGAAGTTAAAATTTCTAAGATACCTATTGCCCTAGGATACCTACTACTACCTACTCCATAGATTAAACTTATAATTATAAAAAATAGCAGCATTAAAAGTAACATTATACCTATTACAAATAATAAAACACTAAATATTTTAGCCCAATATATTTTCTTTCTATTATAAGGTTGAGTAAAGCATAATTTATAACTTCCTTCTTCTAATTCTCCCAAAAAAATATCTATAGATAATATGGCACAAAATATAATTAATATCATTGGAGAATAACCTTCTAATAAAAATGTTAAAAATTGCATTCCATTTAATTCATAAGGAGTAAAATAAGGTTTAATATTATTTTTTATTAGGTATTCGTTTTTTGCTATTTCTCTTTTTAACTCTGTAGGATATTGGCTACGTGCCTTCAAGACATGTTTTTCAATAAAACCTTTTTCCTCTCCCAAAATTAAATTATTATATTTTTCATTTTCAGTTTCAAGCATTCTTTCCCAATCTTTAAGATCCTTCATACTATAATAATGTTCTAACATTAAAGACGATGTATTCTCTATATCTAAATACTCTAACTCTTTTGGATTACTTTCATAATCTTCCTCTTCTTCCTCAAGCTTAGTAATTGTTTCCAGCCTATTACTTGCTTCCCGTTTTTGCTCTCTCATAGCCTCTTCCATTTGTATATAATAATCCTTATCCGCCTTTATAAAATAGAATACACTACCTAATAAATAACAAGTTAATAATAATATCAATATTCTGTTTTTTCTATTCTGAGTAAACTTTATCCATTCTCCCCTAATTAATTTAGTCATATTCATCACCATAAACTTCCTGATAAATGCCTTCTATATCGACTTCTGCTTTATTAATATCTAATACTAAAATTTGATTTTTTAGCAATTGAAATAACACTTCTGATAAAGTCTCTTGACTATCTAAAGAAATTTTTACACTATCTAAAGAAATATATTCTATCTTTTCAGTGTCTACTATAGATTCCATAATAGGCTTGGCCTTTTCTAAAGAAGAAAGTTGCAATATATAACTAAATTGTTCCGAAATAAGTTCTGGAATATTAATGATTTCTCCATTATTAATACATATAATTCTATCAGCCAACTTCTCCACTTCTCCTAATTGATGAGAAGAGAATAAAATTGAAATATCTTCTTCTTTAATTAATTGTTGTAAAGTATTTCTTAAATCAATAACCCCTTTAGGATCTAGTCCATTAGTTGGTTCATCTAAAATTAAAAATTTTGGCTTACTAAGGAGGGCTATTCCTAACCCTAACCTTTGTTTCATGCCCATAGAATACTGAGATACTTTTATATTTAATTTGTCTTCCAATTTTGTAAAATCTTCAATTTCTTTTACCCTTTCTTTTGATACCCCCCTCATTTTTGCTATAAGTTCTATATTTTTTCTTCCTATCATATCTAAATATAATCCTGGACTTTCAATTAACGACGCTTGACAACTTAAGGCCTTTTCTTTTTCCTTAAACAAATCTACTCCACAAATTTGAATTTCTCCACTATCAGGGATTACTAAATTACACAAACACTTCATAGTGGTAGACTTACCAGCACCATTTGGACCGATGAAACCCACTATTTCATTATGAGAAATATTGAAAGATACATCCTTCAATACCTTCTTTTTTCCATAGGCTTTATTTAAATTTTTAACAACTACTGCATGATTATTATCCACTATAGCACCACCTTTATATTAAATTGACTTAAACTACAAATCTTTCTTTTGATAATATAAATTATTACATAAAAATATTATTAAGGCTGACCCTAACAATACTATAGATGCAGTCAAAGCTGTTGCATTATATGTACCGTTTAATATTCTCACTGGATTATTCATTGTAAAGGGACTTAAATTATACTTGTCACCAACAATCCACTTTTGACTATAAACTGTCCCAATCAATGTTATAAGTCCTGATATAGTAAAAGCTATTATCTTGTTTTTTGTCGTTGATGATATAAGTAAGTTTAAAGTTACGTAGAATATTATGCAGAATGTTAGTAATAGTAGAGATAGTAATATAAATTTGTAAAGGGGTATTAAAACTAATCTATTACTTAATCCAGAATTAGACCCTGGAATATTTGAATAAATACTAATACCTTGAAAATCATTGCCACCTTTTTCATCAACATCCCGTTTTAAATAATTAGGTAATGGCTCAATAGTTTTAAATCCTTCTCCTAAATATAGTACTGGATAATTATAATTTTGAAACCCATTTACAATTCCAAATCCAATTAAAACAATTAATGCTGGAATCAGAACAATAAATAAGCTATATAATATCCCAACAATAAGCTTTGATGCTAAATATTCCTTTCTAGAAAGTGGTTGTGTAAGAACCAATTTTAAACTTCCATTACTCCATTCTTCATTTACATTGTCAAAAATTAAAATAAGTACAATAAACCCAATTGCTATAGGTATAATATCGTCAAAATAACGATATAAAAATGTTATACTATTTATATGATTTCTGCCAATTGGATCCAAACCTTTTTTATACAGAGTATGGTAATACCTTGCTTCAGATAAATGGAAATCACTAGAGGTTTTATAGGCAGTTTTATCTCCGTATTTAAAATCTACATCATCATAATCTATGCCATTACTAACTTCATTCCATATTTCAATAGCTTCACTTTTAAAACTTTCTTTTTCTTGCTCTCCTTCTCCGTATGCAGCTGATTTTGCGTATATCAAAGCTGCAAAGGCTGACAATCTTGTCCACTCTCTATAGTCTTCTTCTTTTGCTGCAATTTTAACTTGTTCTCCAGTGTCCATGAATAACTTAAATGAGTCTCTATCTTTTTCTGATCCTTCCCCATATCGTTGAAACAAGATACTTCCAAGATTTTCAATAGACTCTCCATATGACTCGAAGGATACATAGGAAGAATACTTTGCTCCTTCCAGTCTATAATGTCCAATTCTTTGAAAAGATAAAACCAACATTAGAACAATTAAAAACAATGTTTTAGGATTGTTAATTTTCCTTTTAAATTCGAACCAAATGTACGTCCCCATATGTCTACAACTCCTAAATAAAGATTTAAAGTTTCCCCATTTTTTATATTTAAAGCTTTTAAACTTTGATTTTTCAATACTTTCAGCATACATTTCCATGTGTTAGAAGTAACCTCTGAAAGTTTGTTGACATGAGGAGTTAATGAAATAATGAGGAAACTCTAGAAATAAAAATAGGTTGATTTTTTTGTCTTTCTGTGCTAAAATAGTTTTTATGATATAATAAATTAATATTAAGCCGAAGTGGTGGAACTGGCAGACGCGCTGGACTCAAAATCCAGTGAGGCTTAAAACCTCGTGCGGGTTCGATTCCCGCCTTCGGCACCAGAATACTACTCAAACAACCTTAAAATTTTAAGGTTGTTTTTTCATATAAAAAATACATCTAACATTATGCCTTTCGTTATAGAAGACATATTCAGGGAGATATTCTAAACAGCTTTCCATCCCCTTATTGCATTTATCATAGTAAATACAACTATATAGTTTTCTTT
>DATGTQ010000142.1 GCA_035301805.1 Tissierellales bacterium | reverse complement strand
CTTAATCCCCATCTCAGGAAATGGACCCCAACCAAAAATTAATAAAGGGTCAAGAACTATGTTTATAACTAGCCCAATAGAATTTATAATAAATGGTGTGATACTATTTCCAGTACCATTGAATATACCAGCAAAAACAGGATTTAGAAAATAAAAAATCATTCCAAAGGAAATTATAACTAGATAATCTACCGCCATACTAATTACTTCTTTATCTCCTAAATCAAAAAATCCTATTAATTTGTCTTTAAAAACTATAAGTAACAATGAATATAATAAAGCAATAATAATATTTAATTGCAAAGTATGGGAAACATAATGTCTGGCAGCATCCATATCATCTTTACCATAGGATTGAGCCACCCCGACTTCTGCACCTATTTTAGGTATTAAAAATAATGCAGACCCAAACCAGGTAAAGAATCCAACAGTTCCTGCTGCTGCTACTGCATTTGTACTTAATCTACCAAGCCATATCATATCCATGAAACTATAGGCCATCTCCACAAAAGAAGTCCCCATAATTGGTAATGCAAGTTTTACTAGTGTTTCAATTATATTACCTTCAGTAAGTCTTATTTCTTTGTTCAATAAATTACCTCCTGTTTCACTAAAATAACTTATATATTTTTAAAATTATCAATTAAATAATATTATATATCATAAGATTAGCTTGTACAAATTTAAAAGGTATACTGATTAATCAGTATACCTTTTAACCTGGATTTGCAAGAATTCTCCCACCTTCCATAAGTGGTGATAATTCACAGGATTCTTATTATATTGAGTTCCCTAATATATCTTTAATATCCTCTTCATTTAATTCAATATTATAAAATAGTTTATAAAAATCTTTTGCTTCTTCTTTAATATCATAATCAGCTTTATCAGGGTACATAATATATGTAAGCCATTTTATCCCTAGAACCCTATTTACAGCTGGTGGTCTATCAAACCAATTGAAAGGCTTATAGGGGGTTCCATATACCTTACCATTTTTAACTACCTGTACATATTTCCAGCTTTCATCAGTTTTTATATATTCATAACTACTAGATACCCCATCACTTTTTGAAGGTGCCACAATTACTAACTCAGGATTCCCTTCTAATACTTCTTCTATAGAAACCTCAACCCTACCTTTATTTTCACTAGCATCCCCTTCTATTACATTTACTCCTCCAGCAAGCTCAATTGACTGTACATGTCTTGACCCTTTAACCCCTGTCTCCAATCCTACCGGTCCACTTGCATAATATATTGTTGCCCTTTCTTCTTCAGGAATATCACTTATAATATCATCTACTTCCTTAAACCATTCATCTACATATTTACTTAATTCATTAGCCCTTTCTTCATTATCAAATATTTTTCCAAGTTCTCTATAGGTGTCTGATATATCCTCTATATGGTCACTTAACATTATAACAGGAATATCCAATTGTTCCTGTAGTTTATCCATTTCATCTATGCTACCTTTATCTAGACTATCAATGAATAGAACTACATCTGGTGATATGCTGATTATCTCTTCTAGACTAGTTTCTTGACCTTTACCACCTACACCTCCTATTACTGGAAGAGATTGAAAATACTCTGAAGTATATTTTTTCTCATCTTCTGTCAAATTAACACTTATTCCTGCTAATTTTTCCTCATCAAAAGTATACATAAATACTGTTCCTACATAACTAGTTGTATAAACTTTTTCAATCTTTTCTGGTAGCTGGACTTCCCTTCCTGCCATATCCTTATAGACTGATAATTCTTCTTTAGATGCTGAAGAATCTACTATTTCCTTTTTCCCATTACATCCAACTAAAATACTAGATAGAGCTAGGATTAATACTAGAAATACACTTAATCTTTTTTTCATACCTATCCCCCTTATTAGAACTTTATACCGTATATCTTCTATAAGAGAGACCAAATTCCTTTATAGATATTCTACAATTCTAGTTTTATCTATTTTATTAATTTTGATAAAGTTTTAAATTCCGATGTCCCCGCCTTCTTTAATAAATCAAATATAACTGTTTCTGTATTGGTTATTACTGCCCCCATTTCTTTCAATAAATCTAGTCCATTTTTATAGTTTTCATTTGTCCGGGAAGAAACGGCATCTTTTACTATGAACACTTTATAACCATTATCTATAAGATCTCTTGCTGTTTGAAACACACATACATGAGTTTCCATACCAGTTATTATTATTTTCTTTCTATCTATTTTATCTAATATTTCTTTCACTTCATCTATGTAGGCCGTAAAGTGAACTTTTTCATACCTATGTGCTTCTTCTAATCCCCTTTGTAATTCTGAAACTGTTCTACCTAAACCTTTAGGATATTGTTCCGTATAAATTATAGGGAAACCTAATTCTTCTGAAGCTGATATTAAGACATTAGTATTATTAATTACTTGATCCCTGTCTTTCATAACCTTAGCCAATCTTTCTTGAATATCAATAATAAATAAAACAGAATCTTCATGGTTTAATGTAAACTTCTCCATAATTATCCCTCCATAATTTTTATTCAAATAAATCATTTAAATGTTCTGTTGTTTCTTCCTAAGGTAAGACTTCTACTATCAATATAAAAATCCTCCTTAGTTTATATATATTTCTACCATGTAAATAATAAAACGTACTACCCCTATGCTATAGTACGTTTTCGTAAACCTTTAAAATAGATGTTCTAGCTTAATTGCTATATCATTAAAATTTTCCCAAGGAATACAATCTATATTATTTTCTTTACAATAATCTAATAACCCTTCTTTGGCAAATATTATATCCGCTTCATGGGCAACACATCTATCCGTCCAACCATCTCCTATAAATATTACTTGTTCGTTGTCTTTTTTATAATTTTCATAATGTTTTACTTTGCAATTTCCACAAGGTTCTTTGCTATATTTACATTTTTGCTTTTCATCATAAAACTTAACTTCCATATCTTTATCATTAAATATAAATTTATTTGCATAAATCTCTGCATCATAAATTCCATATTTATTTAAGAAAGGCTTTATTCCATTTTCAAAGCCTCCACTAACTATAGCAAAAGGGATATTTTTATTTTTAATATTTTTATAAAATTCTACAAATCCTTCTGTAATATTAATTTCATTTAATATAAAATCTATATATTCTTCTTCCGTTAGTTTAATATACTTATATTGAAGTCTTATAGAACTAAGTAAATCCATTTTTCCCTCATTATATAATTCCCTTATTTCTTCATGTTTTTCTTCAGCAAAAGTACTAATCAATTTTAAATTAGTATCTATTTCCGTTATTGTACCATCAAAATCAGCTAGTATGGCTATGCCTTTAGATTTCATTTATTTCCTCCTTTGTAACAATGCTAAACTAAGTAACTATTTTCATCCAGATAGTATTATAGCATATAACAAGAGAATGAGAAAATTTAAAATTCATATTTAATAGGAATATTAGCCCTTATTTCAAATCCTTCATTTACATCGGTAATATAATCTACTTTTCCATCAATGCTTAATATTCTATTTTCAATTCCCTTAAGCCCATTACCCTTAATTATTTCACTACAGCCTATTCCATTATCTTTAAGTATAATGTTTACAAATCCATTATCTATATCAATATCAATACAAATTTCATCAGCCTGTCCATGTCTTATACTATTAGTTAAACTTTCTCTTATAATAGAGTAAATTGTATTTTTATAATTTAATAATAATTCATCCACTTTCTTATTATAGTTGAAAATAATATTTACACTGCCAGTATTAGAAAAATTCTCAATAAGTCCCTCTATAGAGTATTTTAAATTAAAAGAATAATCTCCTTCCTTCAAAGCATATACCGCCTCCCTTAAACCCTCCATACTCTCTTTAGTTAATATTTGACATTTATTAATAATTTCTTCTGTTTTACTGGGATATTTATCTATTATTTTTCCAGCTACATCTAAATTCATATTTAATGCAGATAAATTATGGCCCAAATAATCATGAATTTCTTGAGCTACTCTATTTCTCTCTTTTGTTATAGTTAATCTTTCTATTTCTTCAGATTGCTGTTCTAACTTTTTATTCATTTTTTCTACTTTTGTTTTTTCAATGTATAATGCTTTATAGGCTTGTATGGAAAAAGAGTAAGATATTATAAAAGATGATGTTATTATAAAGGCAAATGCGTTATCTTTCCAGAATCTTATACTCAACACTTCATTAAAAGAAGGTATTTGCCTTAATATAATTACACTGAGAATAATAATAAGATCAGATGTGAAAAGTATCTTTCCTATCTTACCACCAGTATATAAGCCTATTTCATGCAAAATTATAAACATATAAAAATCTATGTATCCATAGATAAAATAAGCCATTATAACACTAACAATGGCTGAAATAAATAAAGATATATAATATCCATATTTATATTTTTTATAATATCCATATATTCTTAAATGGTCATTTATTGCAACTGCTAAAAAAATACTAGCAAATAGTATAGAACTAGAGATATCTCCCTTAGTCCTATAAATAATATCTATAAAAATAAAAATATACATTAATCGACCAATTAAATAAAAATATCTTGAGTATTTATTCATTTCCCATCCCTACTTATTAATATTGTCCTAATAGACCTTTCTGTTTTGCTACCTTTACACATTGGTTAAAAACAAATAATCCTATAGTAAAATAAAGAATAGAATTTCCAATTATTATTCCATAGTCAAGGACAGAAAAATCTGTAATGGTATACCCTCTAGTCATAGTTAGATGAACTTTTTCTGCTGCAGCATTAAAAGGAATTAATCCTGATACTATTTTATTTTTAGGAAAACCTGTAACTAGGGCTATTAAGAAAAACTGTGCTAAATTTAATAGTGATTGTACCTTTTTAAATATTAAAGCTAATCCCCCACATATTAAACCTAAACCTAATATACTAAATATGCCAATAAAAATAGGAACTATGGTAGAAAACATTTTTATTTCTAACCAATGATCTGTAGAGTACATAATGACAAAAAGAAGAACCATAGAGAATAACACATTTATTAATAAATTCGCTAGACTTCTTACAACTAATATTTGTGAAAGATCTATATTAGACATATTTAGTTGTTCCAGAGTTCCTTTATTAGCATCATCTATTATATTATAGGCAATGTCCACAAAGGATATAAACATAACTGTCCATAGAAAATATCCGACTATAAATCCTTCTAAGTTATCACCCATTTCTACATTAGACAACCCTAGAGATGTGCCAAACCCTTTAATACCTGAAAACATTGCCATAAATAAAACATAGAAAAGTAAAAATCTTGATACTGTATTAAATCTATATCTTTTAAGTTCTTTAAAAGTTTTTTCTAAAGATACTTTTAAAAGATAAAAGAATGCTTTCATCTACCTTACCTCCTCATTGGTTATGTTTAAAAATATCCTTTCAAAATTATTATCCTTTTGTTTTATTTCTTTAATAAGTATATTCCTCTCCCTAAGTTTATCTATAATATTATATATTTCTTCAATATTAAAAATATCTATTTCTAATTTAGATTTATTATTAATAAAATAGAAATCGTAATCAAGAGTTGATAAATATTCTTCATCTTTCTTAGATAAACTTTCTGTTAAAACAATTTCATAAGTCTTACTTTCAAACATATCCATGAGATTTTCTACTGTATCTTGGGCAATTATTTTTCCTTTATTTAATATAACTACATCATCACAAATATCTTGTACTAAATTCATATTATGGGTACTTAATAAAATAGTTTTGTTTGTAGTTTTAGCAATATCTGCTAACATTTCTTTTATATCCATATAACTTTGTACATCTAATCCTAAAGTAGGCTCATCTAATAGAATAATTTCCGTATCACATATTAAAGTCATAGCTATGGCTACTTTTTGTTGCATACCCCTAGATAATTTATTAACCATAGTATCTTTTTTATCAGCTAAATTAAATCGTTCTAGTAATTCATCAATATTTTTTTCTATGACTTCTCCCCCTAATCCCCTTATGCCTGCAAAATAACGTAAATTTTCCCTTGGAGTTAGTCGCCAATACAAATTCCGAGTTCCTTCAAATACTGCTGAAATATTGTCCATTGCCTTCCTATTTTCTTTTCCTAAAACTTTAATATTTCCTTCATCGGGAATTATTAAATCACAAATACTTTTAATAGTAGTAGTCTTACCAGAACCATTAGGTCCTAAAATACCACAAATTTTCCCTTCTTCTATACTGAAAGAAATATTATCTACAGCTTTAACCTTTTCATAATGTTTAGTTAGACTATTAACCTCTATGGCTTTCATTTACAACCTCCCCTTTCACTTTCTAATTTCATTGTATATTAACAACTAAAGAATGTCTTCTCTAATAAGTCACAATTTATGTATGACTTTAGTCATATAAAAAGCTGTACCCCTTAGTACAGCTTTTTATAATTTCCTTATGTGTATTGCTAATTGAGTTCTATCCCTTAATTTTAATTTATTCAATATTCTAGTAATATGATTTTTTACTGTTCCCTCTGTAATATATAGAAGTGTGCTTATTTCTTTATTAGTTTTTCCTTCCCCAACAAGTAAAGCTATTTCTTCCTCTCTTGGAGTAAGAGTTTTTAATTTACTTTTTCCCTCTATATTAGTATGACTATCTTTAAAGGCTTCTACAACTCTTGTGGCTACTTCTGATTGAAGAAGTAAATTACCTTTATGTACTGTTTTTATCCCCTCAACTAATTCATCCGAACTCACATCTTTCAGGATGTAACCATCGGCACCATATTTTAAACCTTCAAATATATATTCATCTTCGTTAAAGGTAGTTAAAATCAAAACTTTTATATCTGGATACTTTCCTTTTATTATCTTTGTTGCTTCTACCCCATCCATAACTGGCATTCTAATGTCCATTAAAATAACATCTATATCCTTCTTACTTAATATATCAATAGCCTCTTTACCATTTTTAGCTTCACAGACTATTCTAATTTCATTAAAAAGGCTTAACATCATAGTTAATCCCTCTCTGATAAGAGCCTGGTCATCTACTATTAACACTTTAATCATGCTTGTCTCATCCTTTTATGATTATTAATTCTAGTTATACTAGTTAACTTCTATAATTATTGATAAATTCCTTTATATAAATAAAAATAAGGTTTTTAAAGAAAAATTAGTTAGTAATACTGTCTCTACTAAATATAAACCAAAGAAAACCAATTTCAGATAGTTATTTATGAATATATATAAAAGAAAGACTATTAAAACCTTTTCATACTTTTCAAAGATTTTCCCCCATCACAGTATCTCTTCTTCCGCTTCCCCCTCCATTCTAATTATGTTAGTAATATATAGATATAAATAACCCTTAGATAAACAAGAAAAAATAACCAGAAGAATAAAACTTACAATCCCATAAGGTGCCATATTAACTAATTGCGGTATTACAGCCAATATAAGAAATACACCAAATAACCTAAAGAAGTATTTTTTCCCTATTTGAAATGCTGATTTTACTGAATCCCATATTTTTTCATTGTGATATATAATATAGGAATATGTTGGTGATAAAATAATAGATAATATTAATACAGTAATAAACAATATAAAAGATAAAATGCGTGAGATACGGTTAGTAATCATCAATTTTATCCCAATAAAACTAACTTCTACTAAGATTGCTCCTAATATTAGTCCAAATACAATAACCTTAGGATAATAACGAAACACTTCTGAGAAAATTTCTTTCTGTTTAATTTCCTGTTCTTTAACAATTTTCTTTGCAATAAGTAATCCATAGGTCGAAATAAAGGACCTAATTAATAAAATGCTAATCATAACTATATAAACTATATATCTATAATTAGCAACCAGTCCTAATATAATACTTAGACTTAGTGAATCTGGAAGTATTCTCTCAATAGGAATTATATTTACTAATATTATTAAAACAAAAACAATAATAAACTTACTAATATTTTTCTTATATTGTTGAAATACATTTTTCATCATAATTATCGCCCCCATTTATATAATATGAATATAAAACCTTTTATTTAGTTTTCAAATAATTCTTCAGTAAAATCCTCTGTATAAACAATAGAATTTAAAATTAAAAGCTCTTCTACTAATTCTTTTTCTCCTTCTCTCAGTTTGCTACTCATTTATTTTTCTCCTTCTCATATATATAATCATGGTTTAAGTCTCCCCAACTTGATTCTTTTTCAATAATTGAAAATTCTTTTCTTTTAGCTATAAGATATTTTTTATCTTTTCCTAAAATTTCTTTTTCATAATCTTCCATTGTATATCCATAAAAAGAAAATCTGCCTACCTCAAACTCAGCTTTTAATTCTTCTTCCATCTGCTTCACCAACCGTTCTGCTTTATCTTCATCTCCAATACCAGCAAATATATGTGCACCTAGCCGAGCTTTTTCATCTACATATTTTTTAAATTCATCATAGCCACTATCTATAGTAAGTTCTTCAGGATATACATGGGGCCCAAGAAGGCTAGCAAAAACCATACTGTTTGGAAAGTATTTTTTAACGATCCCTTCATACTTTTCCACAAATATAGGTTCCATTACATACCCCACATATCCATCTTCATATCTTATTGAACCATCATCCTCATATATCCTATTTAGGGTAAATACTCTATCATCATTTTCCCTATCTTTCGGATATACTAGCATATTTTCTCTATTTCTATTTCCCCATCCCGCATATTCAATATTATACATTTCAAATTCTTCATCATATTTATCCTCTAAATAATCAAGCATTTCTTTTCGGACTTCTTCCATAGTTGGTAATTCTTTATTTTCCTCTTCTTTTTTCATTGTACAACCCCCTAATATTAAAGTTAATAATAACAGTAATAAAAATATTTTTTTCAACTACTTCATCTCCTAACTATCATATAAATACTTCACCTATTAAAACTCTAAAATTCCTTCCTTTTAGAATAATATTAATTTGCTTTAGAAAATGAAAAGGGCTAGAAAGTTTATCATTCTAGCCCTTATTCATTTTAGTTTGATAATTTTTTAATATTAAACTTGGCCTAATGTCTGTCTTTAAGGCAATCATACAAAATTATCAAACTCTTTAGGTATTACCTCTCTTTGGCTCCTAACCTTAAGTGTTTTTAGCAACCCTAATTTAAATGAAAATATAATTTCAGTTGTATCCTTTAACTTACATAAAACTAAGATTTATAAATTATTGCTAAACAGTCTCGCTATTTTAATAAAACCCTAAATTTCTATTGAAATCTATCTAGCATTTTTTCTAATTCACCATTAATTTCATTAACTTTAGATGCTAAATCATCAAGCTCCTTCGAAAAACTATTATCGGTAGCATATACCTGTTCAAAAATTTCATTTATTTGTTCTTTACTAGTATCCTCCATATCTATGATTTTTCTATAGTATGTATTTAATTCATTTTCGTTAGTTGGAAAGTCTAACCCTTTTATATATTTTTCTATCCTATAAAAAACATCCCATTTAGTAATATTCAATAAATGTTCATTTTCTACTTCTTCAACAATAGATAATAATTTTTGTTTAGTTTCTTCTGTAAAGTCTCTTGTAACAAGAGCATAACTTTCAGCAGGGGCTTCTTTATATAACTTGTATATCCTATTTAACTGCTTCTCTCTAGGAACTAATTTCTCAATACCAAATTCTATCCCTTTTGGTCCTCCAAATAAGTATGATGATAGTTTAAGATCACTCAATAAAATAGCCATTAATATCATTATTTCTTCAGGTTCCATATCCGTATTTGTTTCAAAATATCCCTTACTCAGACTAGCTAACCTTTCTTCAAATCCTTTAGGTTTTTCAATCCGTTGATCTTTATAAAATTCTTTTTCTTTGTCATTCATCATTTGTGTCATTATGGTATTACTTAAATATCTCCAGTCTTCCTCATTCATATAAAGATAAAGATAATCTAAATAACCCTCTAGATTTTGCATTAATTTACTTTGTTCTGTTTCTGCATTAAGATTAAGATCCGTCCCTTTTAATTCTCCATCGGGATTTTGTCCTGTATACACTAGTGAATAAGTTGGGCTTAGCATAGAATAAGGGGAATGCCATCCTCCAATCTTATGCTTCAATGCGGCCTTTATCTCCCACTTACTACCAAGACTAGTGTTTGACTTTACAAAAATTGTTCTTCCAGAAACTCTTGGCAACAAAATGTTTACAAAATCATATTCATTACTTACATTAGTAATTTTATGGTTATTCTTTTTTATTTTACTATAGTACTTTAATTTAAATGTATCATTAAAGTTTTGACCATCAAAGGCATATACATGCTCTATCTCATCTCCATATAGTACACCTACATACTGAGCTTTATTTCCTCCTTTAGAATGACCAGTTACATAAACCTTATCTATATAACTAGGTTTCTTATTCATCATACGTTCAAAATACTCTGCAGCAGCCTTCTGCTGTTTTGTATCACTAATATTTGAATAACCACCTTCTTCATTATCCTTCCAGTCCTTAGCACCAGCAGTACCTTTATAAACGACTATATAGCTACCCTCATATTCAATGGTTGCATTTACTCCTTTACCACCTGTTACATTATTTGCTTTATATGTGGTAACATTATCAATTTTCATTTTACTATAAACTTCTTCATTTCTTTTAATAGTTTCTATTATTGTTTCAAATTCTTTTTCATTTATTTCAGCTGGGTAACTCTTCCTATTTTTTATCGAATCTACATCAAATTCAACAGCCCAATCATATACATTCCTATGCTTTCGAATAGTCCCATCAGCAAAATCTTCTGTATATACAATAGAATTTAAAATTAAAAGCTCTTCTACTAATTCTTTTTCTTCTTCTATCAACACATCACTCATTTACCTTTCTCCTTCTCATATATATAATCGTGATTTAAGTTTCCCCATTTATAGTCCTCTTCAATAATTGAAAACTCTTTTCTTTTTGCTATAAGATAGTCCTCATCTTTTCCCAAAATTTCTTTTTCATAATCCTTCATTGTATATCCATAAAAAGAATAATTAGCTACTTTAAATTCATCCTTTAAATCTTCTTCCATTTTCTTCACCAATTCTTCTGCTTCTTCTTCATTTTCAATACCAGCAAATATATGTGAACCTATAAAAACTTTTTGATCCATATATTTTTTAAACTCATCATATCCACTATCTATTGTCAGTTCCTCAGGATAAGTATAAGAACCAGCAAAACCAGCAAAAATTATACTATTTGGAAAATATTTTTTAACAATCTCTTCATACTTTTCTATGGCTATAGGTTCCATAACATAACCCACATATCCATCTTCATATCTTATTGAACCATCATCTTCATATATTCTATATAGAGAAAAAACTCTTTCATCATCTTCCCTATCTTTTGGATATACTAGCATATGTTCTCTTTCTCCACTTCCCCATCCTGCATATTCAATATTGTACATTTCAAATTCTTCACCATATTTATCCTCTAAATAATCAAGCATTTCTTCTCGGACTTCTTCCATAGTTGGTAATTCTTTATTTTCCTCTTCTTTTCTCATTGTACAACCCC
>DATGTQ010000141.1 GCA_035301805.1 Tissierellales bacterium | reverse complement strand
TTCCATCAGTTCTATCATGTCCCCATTAGTTAGTTTTTCTAGTATTTTATGACCGATATAGGGCAATATCCAAGTTTTTAACAGTCTTTCATACCATTCCCCCGTTGTTTCTGACACTTCGTTGTGTTTTAACCACCAATTCGAATATGCTTCAAATGTTCCTTTTGCTAATTTAAAAAATTTAGGATGCTTCTTCTTGACCTCATCTTCAAAATCAAATTCCTCCAGCATCAAAAACCTTTCTAAATCTCTACCCTTTAAATCTGTAGTAATAGTTTTACTAAACCTCCTTCTAGAGCCATCTAAATTTGTTCCATCACTAATAAATATCCTATACTTATTTTTACCTACCTTTGTTACACTCACTTCTTATTCCTCCTTTTGTATATAAGAATAAGAGAGGTATTCTGCAGTTATACCTCTCTGTCTCTCTTATAATTTTTCTCTAACGGATAGCTCAATTGTATTT
Source organism: Tissierellales bacterium (assembly GCA_035301805.1). Taxonomy (NCBI): domain Bacteria; kingdom Bacillati; phylum Bacillota; class Tissierellia; order Tissierellales; species Tissierellales bacterium. The sequence continues at coordinate 2,667 of DATGTQ010000141.1, read as the reverse complement.
ATATTATTTTTATCAAAATCATTATCTTTTATATGTTGTAACTCATGCTTATATCCCATTAGTTGTTGCTCATAATTTAAAACACTATTAACTATTATTGTATGAGAGCCATCCTCATTTCTTGTGCTTACAGCCTTAACTCTAGGTGGTAGCTGTAAAAAACATGTATTAATCAATAGAGCCACCTCTTTCTTTGTTTTTTAAACTGATTAATAGATTCTTAGTGATTTCTAAATCTTCGGGCGTTGCACCTCTAGAAGCATCAAATAGTGCCCTTAGTTCACTATTATTGAGTATTTCTTGAGCTATTTGTCTTGTTTTTAAGTCTAGATAATACTCTTTGTCCGTCCTACCTGTAATGTAATTCATATCCACATTAAACAAGTCAGCTATTTCTTCTAGTAATTCTGTAGGTGGTTTTCTTTCATTATTCTCATACATACTTATAGAGCTTCTTGAAAGATTAAGTTTTTGTGCTAACTCCCCTTGTGTCATGTCTTCTCTTATCCTTAGAGATTTTATCATATTACCAATTTTGCTCACCTTTTTTCACCTCCTCTTTTAAGTTCCTACCTATAGTATACACTAAAAGTAAACAAAATACAAGAACTATTTTTACTTTTAGTGTTGACACTCTAAGTAAATTATGGTAGTATTATATATACAGGAGGTGAGGTTGATGAATAGAGAAAAAATGGCACAAAAATTAAAGGAATTAAGAGGGGACAAGCCTAGGGAGGAAGTAGCTGTAGAGCTTGGAATCAGCTATTCTTCTGTAGTTGCTTATGAGTTAGGGGAAAGAGTTCCTAGGGATGAAGTTAAGGTTAAAATAGCAAGTTATTATGGTGTCCCTGTAGAAGATATATTTTTTATAGGTCAAAATGACACTCAAAGTAACCAAAATAATTAAAAGGAGGGTTAAGTAATGTTTAACAAAGATGAATTAAAGATAATCGAAGGTGGAAAGGAACAAAGGGATAAATACATTGAAAGAGTTGACGTCTTAGAAAAAGTAAAAGAGTTAAACACATTGGCAGGAACAGAGTATATGATTACGAATCAAGTAGCAGAGTTTTATGAAGTGGATAGAAAAGCCATAAATAAAGTATTTACAAGAAATAGAATTGAGCTTATAGAAGATGGGGTTAAAACAGGGTATGGTAAAAAGTTAATGAATGAAATTGGGCTTGGAGACAAGATGTCGCCAACCGAAACTAATTCAGGTGGATTTTTAATAAAAGATACATTGATTTCCTACACAAAAAATACACTATACCCTAAGAGAGCAGTCTTAAGAATTGGGATGTTATTAAGAGATAGCGAAGTAGCAAAAGAAGTAAGAACCTTACTATTAAATGTATACCACGATGCAGAACAAGGAAAAGAAAATGTAATAGAAAACATAAATAAAGAATTAAATTTAGAACAACAGTTAATTATAGACAAGGCATCAGCAGAATACGAAGGTGACTGGAATGAAGTGTCAATTATAAATGCTAAGCTATTCAACTTAAAAAACAAGAGAATAAAAGAGTTAGAAACAGAAAACAAAAACTTAGTAACTACAGCTACAACTATAAAAGATAGTAGGCAGATAATAAACATCTTAATACGAAATATAGCAGTAAGAAATTTTAATAATAATTTTGGCATGGCATGGTCTGAATTTTATAGGAAGGTTAACTACCAATTAGGAATAAATCTAAAAGCTAGGGAAGGTAAGAAAAGTCACTTGGATAAAGCAAGTCAAAAAGAATTGCAAGAGATAGAAAGGATAGCTAGAGCATGGGCGACTAAGTTAGGGCTTGAAGTAGATAGGTTACTGGAATTGAAATAAGGAGGAATAAAGATGAGAGATATTAAGGAGTTTAGAGAAAAATTATTAGGGGCTAAGGTCGTTGATATTGATGAGGTTCAAAAGGTCATATATCTGGAAGATGAAACGAAACGAGTTTACGCAGTTAATCATACTAATGAAGGGCTGATGGTTAATAGGTTTCCAACCAAAGAGGAAGAATTTATAGAGCTTAAAGTTTTAGTAAATTTGTTATTGCAAAAGTTAGATATAGATGAAGATGAACTTTGGGATTTGTATTGTTAATAAGGAGGAATCACTAGGGAGGTATAAAATATGAAAAAAGAACAATTAAAAAAATTACTAAGGAAAGCTGAAGAAGAAGTTCTAGAAGCAATTCCAGAAACAACTTCTCCCCAGAAAATAAAAATAATTATTGATTATGGACATAAGGCGATTTGGACAGAAAAACTTTTGTCTTAAATGCTCCGCCTAACTAAATTTTACCACATAGGGGGACAAGTTAAAAGGAGGGATGCACTATGCAAGAAACTTTATTAAATGACTTGATTAAAGAAATAAAAGAACTAAATAATAACATCTACAATTTTAATAAAAATGTATTTAATGCAAAAGAAGCGGCCGATTATCTTAGCATTGGCTATGACACAATTTTAAGAATGACTAGAATAGGTGAAATAGACCATGTTAGGAATGGCTCTAATTACATTTATAAGAAAGAATTTTTAGATAGATGGCTAGATAAAAATACAATTAGGAGGGTTAAGTAATGTTTAATAAAAATGAATTAAAGGTGATATCAAGGGCTTTAACTAGTTATAATAATCAACTTATAGAAACAAAAGAAACGA
>DATGTQ010000140.1 GCA_035301805.1 Tissierellales bacterium | reverse complement strand
ACTCCGGTTAAAATTCCTACCGTTGCAAATGTAACCGCTAAATCTTGTGCATCAGGCCAACCAAGATTAACAAGGGTCTCTCCAACTGCTACGGCTGTTCCGTGTCCACCATAAAAACCTGATACCAATAACATTCCAAATCCATCATTAATCTGTGGAAATATTCTTACAAACACTAATAATGTTAAAGCTATTGGAATTATAAACTGAACAAAGAAAGCAACTAATCTATAAAATTGAAATCCTAATATCCTTTTTCCTTCTCCCTTTGATTCAGATCCACCAAGCTTAAATCCATTTACTCCAACTATTGTAAATATCATAATAATTAAAATTCCTGCATAAGAAGATATTGAACCTGAAAACGGTAATATATCAAATACACTTGGACCAAGGATTAGTCCTAAAAATCCAGCTATCATACTTGCCGGAATGAAAAACCTTTGAAAAAAAGTAATCTTAGATCTTAGCAACTGTCCTGCTAGAATTAGCAGAGATGCCAATGCAAAGTCTACAAAAAATTCATGAACAGTCATATTAAACCTCCTATTTTTTATTTAGTTCTTCACTACCCTCCTTTATTATTATTGATGGTACTGATGAAAGCATTTTGATATCTAGGGTTATATAATAGCAACTTTCATGCCAACTATAACTAGTTTATCTCAAACATTGATAAATTCAATGTTCAGTGATATAATTTTTTTATAGATAGAATTTTCGAACTATTTTTACATCTCAATTTGATACATTAATCTTCGTCTTTATTTACTAAATTACTTGTAATCCAATAATTGCTTATCTTAAGAAAATTATTAATATGTCTCAATTTGATATATTACTATCTAATTTTGAGACGCAATTGTATAGGGAGATCAGTATGAATGAATTATTAGAAATACAAGATTTTGTACAAGAAATTGCACAGGCAACATCTTTAGCATTAAATCTAAACGTTGAAATTGTAGACAATAGCTTGTTAAGAATTGCGGGAACTGGACTTTCAAAGAAGAAAATTGGAAATTATTTTCGTAAAGAAGGGGTAGTTAATAGATTTATCTTTCATAAAAATTTAAACAAGGTTATAATTTCTTCCCCAGGTAAAGATGAAAGATGTTCCAAATGCGATTTATATGGTAAGTGCGATACTACTGCAGCTGTATACGCTGCCATTATTATTGATAACGAAACCGTTGGTGCAATTGGACTTTTAGCCCATAATAATGATCAGTCCAAGATAATCGATGAAAATAACAAGGTTATGTTAGACTTTGTTAATTCCATGGCCACATTAATGAGTTCTAAAGTGCTGGAGAATAAAATGATAGTTGAACTACGGTCCTCACTAAAATTTAATAATATAATTATGGATAGTATTGATAAGGGAATCTTAATTATTGATAATGCCTCTACTATAAAAGAAGTGAATGATTATATGCTAGACAAACTTAATATGAACAAAATAGATTTAATTAATAAGCCAATCCATCAATTCTTTGAAAATTTTGATTTAGAATCTATTGAAGAGATTGATGATTTTGAAACCATTAACGAATTAGATTATAATTTTCATGGCAGACACTTAAAACTATTCTATAGATTCAAGCCAATTGCCGTTGATAATGATATTACGCGAATTGTATTAATAATTGATGATGAAAAAGATATTTTTAAAATGGCAAAGCAAATTAGTAATAAAGAAATAACTTTTAAAGATATAATTAGCTCCGACTTAAATTTTATTAATTTTAAAAATACTGCAAAAGAAATATCTAGCTATGAGTCAACTATGTTACTCGTTGGTGAAACAGGTACAGGAAAAGATTTATTTGCTCAAGCTATCCATAATAATAGTATTCGAAAGTCCAAACCTTTCATTACAGTAGACTGCGGAGCTATTCCAGAAAGCTTAATAGAAAGTGAATTGTTTGGTTATGAAAAAGGAGCATTCACTGGAGCCAGTAACCAAGGGAAAAAGGGAAAGTTCTATTTAGCCAATGGAGGAAGCATATTTCTTGATGAATTAGAAAATATGCCACTCTATTTACAACAAAAGATATTAAGAGTTTTAGAAGAACAAACTATAGAACCTTTAGGAGGCACAAATACTATACAAGTTGATGTAAGAGTTATATCAGCTACTAACAAGGATCTTGCAGGGTTAGTTAAGGAAGGAAAATTCAGAGAAGATTTGTATCATAGATTAAATGTAATCCCTTTAAACATTCCACCACTGAGGGATAGAGGAAATGATGTAATAATATTAAGTAACTATTTCATTGAAAAATATAATAATAAGTTTAATAAAAATATTATAGGTTTAACAGAAAAGGTAGAAGAAATATTTAGAAGACATGATTGGAAAGGTAATATTAGAGAACTACAAAATGCTATTGAATACTCTGTTACCTTGTGTAAAAAAGATTATATCCAAATAGAGGATTTACCTATTCACATAAAGGGTTCTACTGGTTTAGTTCAAGGGACTACATTAAAAGAAGTTGAGAAGAAACATATTGAGAAAGCTTTAGATAAATTTGGTCTATCCGAGAAAGGTAAGTTGGAAGCTGCAAAATATTTAGGTATTAGTCGTGCTACTATCTATAGAAAAATAAAAGAGTTTAATATTGCATAAGGTAGTGTAAACTAATCTGTGCTTTTAGGAAATAAAACACTCTTTTCTGGCAAGAATGAAAATAAGATTTAAGCTAGAAAG
>DATGTQ010000139.1 GCA_035301805.1 Tissierellales bacterium | reverse complement strand
TTTAAATTATAAGTCCATACCTAAATTGTTTCTTTATATCCTTTTTTACCTATTTAAAGTAAAAAAGGACCCTTAAGGCCCTTCCCTACTTCTCTTCAATATTCTTTTCATATTCTTTAAAAATTGCCTCTTGGATTTTGTTTCTAGTCTTTGAATTAATTGGATGAGCTATGTCTCTAAATTCATCATCTGCCATTTTCCTACTAGGCATAGCAATAAATAATCCATTTAGCCCTTCAATGACTTTTATATCATGTACAACAAACTCATCGTCAAAAGTAACAGAAACAATCGCCTTCATTTTTCCTTCTTCCGTCATTTTTCTAATCCTTACATCTGTAACTTCCACCGATTAATTCACCACCTTCCCATGGAGTCAAATAAATCTACTAAATATTCTCTATATTCTCTATATTTTTGGAAATCCCTTCTTTTTATGGGAAGTTTCTTATTTTATTTGTCTTAATTGACCAAAGTTAGGTTTTAAAAAAATCTCTTTCTCTTTTTCATCTATTTTTTCAACAGTAATTAGAGATAAATAATCCTTAACTAACTTTTTCTCAGGTTTCTTGGTTGATAAAAATACACCTACTCCTACTACTTCCGCCTTAAATTCTGCCATCATCTCTATTGTCCCTTTTATTGTTCCACCTGCTTTCATAAAGTCATCTATTATTAAAACCTTAGAATTTTCTTTTAAAGATTTTTTAGAAAGAGACATTGTTTGAATCTTTCTTGTTGAACCAGAAATATAATTTATATTTACAGTAGGTCCTTCTGTAATTTTTATATTTTTCCTAATTATAACTAAAGGTACATTTAATATTTCAGCCGTCATTAAAGCAATAGGTATACCTTTAGTCTCAATAGTTACAACTGCATCTACTTTTTCGCAATTAAACTCACTAGCAAAAATCGTTCCTATTTGCTTCACAATATAAGGCATATAAAGTATATCCATCATATATATAAAACCACCTGGTATAATTCTTTCAGGTTTCCCCAATTCTATACATAAATTTTTAAGAAGTTTTTCTACCTCTGTCTTCCTACCCTTCGGTATAAATTTAACTCCACCATGATTACCTGGTATAGTTTCAATAGTTCCTATATCCAACTTTTCAACTAACGCTTTTATTATTCTTATATCCCCACTTATACTAGGCTTTTTTATATTAAAAAGCTCAGAAAAATAATTATATGAAAATATTTGATTTGGTTTATTAGTTAAAAGATACATTAAACCTGCAATTCTTTCATTCTTTTTATATTTATCCATTTCCATCATCCTGACTATTTTTTAATAAGATTCAAACTTATATAAATTGTAATGTTTTTTAAACATAAATTCAACGTATTGTCGACTTTTCCTTTTTATATTTTATTTTATATGATATAATTTATCAGTGACCAAACTTTTTTTATAGAATAATATGATAATAATACTTTTCTTGGCAATAATATAACTATAATCAATTATTACGTTACGTTTAGGAGGTAAGTTTATGTTTACTTTTGACATAAATGAACATGAGTACAAACATATTCATTTTATTGGTATAGGTGGTATAAGTATGAGTGGTTTAGCAGAAATCCTTTTAGAGGAGGGTTATAGTATTTCTGGTTCTGATGTAAATTCCTCTCATATTACTGATACTTTAAGAAAACAAGGAGCTAAAATTTACAAAACGCATGACAAAAACAATATTTCAGGTGCTGACTTAGTCATATATACAGATGCTATATCGAAAGATAATGAAGAACTTTTAATATCCATTGAAGAAAATATACCTACTATAGATAGAGCAACTTTTCTTGGTGCTTTAATGAAGAATTATAAAAATTCTATAGCGGTCTCTGGTACTCATGGAAAAACAACTACAACAGGCATGATAACTAGTATACTTAATAAATCTACCCTTAATCCTACAATTTTATTAGGGGGGGTTTTAGACGAAATAAACGGCAATGTTAAAATAGGTAGTAAAGACTATCTATTAACAGAAGCTTGTGAATACAAAGGGAATATTTTAAAATATCATCCTACAATGGCTATTATTTTAAATATGGAAGAAGATCATCTAGATTATTTTGAAAATATTAATCATATAGTTGATACCTTTGCTGAATATGCACAGAATATTGATGATAACGGTTATTTAATAATTAATGCCGATGATATACATTCGGAAAAAGTATTAAATACAACCTCTTGTAATACTGTTACTTTTGGAATAAATTCAGAAGCAGATTATCGGGCTGAAAATATCTCTTATAACAAAAAAGGATATTCAAAATTTATATTAAACGTTAAAAACCAAGAAAAATATCCAGTTTCATTAAATGTTATGGGGATACATAATTTATATAATGCCTTAGCTAGTATAGCAGCGGCTCACATCTCTAATGTACCAATGGAAATTATACTTAATGCTCTTAAAGACTACAAAGGAACTAACAGAAGATTGGAAACTAAAGGTTCTATTAATGGAATAAAAATAATGGATGATTATGCTCATCATCCTACTGAAATAAAGGCTACCTTAAAAGCTCTGAAAAAAGCTAAGGCAAATAATATTTGGTGTGTTTTTCAACCCCATACTTATACAAGAACTAAGCTACTATTTGATAGTTTTTCAGAATCATTTTTTGATGCAGACAAAGTCATAATTACTGATATATATGCAGCCAGAGAACAAGATACAGGAATTATCCATTCTATTAATTTAGTAAATAGTCTAAAAGATAATAAAGTAGATACGGTATATATTGATAGCTTCCATAAAATTGAAACCTATTTATTGGAAAACGCTCAAGAAGGAGATATTATAGTAACAATGGGAGCAGGAAATATTCATGAAGTTGGAGAAAATTTATTAGAAGCAGTGAAAAAAGAAGCTATGTAAAACACCTAAATACTTAGGTGTTTTATTTTTTCACTTCATATATTTCCCCTATAAGATCTTTTACAGCCTTTTCATCATAGAAAAAATATGATAAAGTTTTCCCCTTTATAGCTTTAAAATCAGCAATTCCCGGTAAGGTGGTAAATGTAAAGCTATCCTTTTTTATCCCTATTGCATCTTTTCCATAAAGAAGTCCATTTCCTACGTTTATATCTGTTTCCACTAATTCAATACCTGTGGATATAACTGTGGCCAATTTATAACTTAGTACCTTATCTATAAAAGATTTCATAAATTCTTGCTGTGCCTTTATCCTTCCTAAATCTCCATCAGCATAGCCTCTCTTACCATCACTACCTTTTCTATATCGTAAAAAGTCTACAGATTTTTTACCATCAAGTAGCTGTTTTCCTTCCGGAATATCTATATTCACAGGAGGTTTTGCACTAAAATCATAATATCTCATATGAAAAGGTACATTAACCTCTACCCCACCTATTGAATCAATTATTTTTGCAATACTATTATAATCTGCCATAATATAGTGATGAATAGGAATACCTTCAAGTATATAGGACACTGTCTCCTTTATACCCTCTATTTCATGTTCTCCATAAACTGCATTTATCTTTCTTTCTTCTGCCTCATCATAACCTTCTCTATGAACATAAGTATCTCTAGGTATGGATATTATATCTACTTTTTTATTTTTTGGATCAAAAGACGCAAAAATTAAAGAATCCGTTCTCACTTCTTCCATCCCTAAAAATAGAAAATTTATTCTTTTACTATGACGAACAGCTTCTTCTAAAGTATGAAAATTAAATTCTTCTTTCTCTTTTTTACCTCCTTTATTTTCATTTTTGCTTTCTTTTACTTCTCCTTTTCTAACACTATTATATATCTTCTTATCATTGACCTTTAAATAAGAATAAGAGCCTAATAAAATAGCAGAAAATGCAATAATAAATGATGATAAAAAAAGTATGAAATTCCTTTTCATCTACTGTCCACCTTTCAAAAACCCTGGATTTTCAACTTCTTTTTTATAATAATAGTTTGCACATTAGTTTTCTTTTTAAACAAAAAAATAAAAGAAACCTTTCAACCATAGGTTGAAAGGGATCTTCCATTTTTTATTTTTTGTTTTTTACCGACTATAATTATGAAATCCTTTTCCTGATTTGCGTCCTAATAATCCACCTCTAACCATTTTTCTCATTAGTGGATGAGCTCTATACTTAGAATCTTTGAATTCTTCATATAGTACATCCATAATAGCCAAACATACATCCAATCCTATTAAATCTGCTAATGCTAAAGGTCCCATTGGATGATTTGCACCAAGTTTCATAGCTTCATCAATAGCTTTTGCATTTGCTATACCTTCTGATAAAATACTTACAGCTTCATTTATCATTGGTATCAGTAATCTATTAACAACAAATCCAGGAGCTTCTTCTACTTCTACAGGAACCTTCTCTAATTTTTCTGAAAGCTCAATAACCATGTTGTTTGTCTCATCTGATGTCATAATTCCCTTAATAACCTCTACAAGTTTCATCAATGATACTGGATTGAAAAAATGCATTCCTATAACTTTGTCAGGTCTATTTGTTACACTGGCTATTTCCGTAATAGATAAAGAGGATGTATTAGTAGCTAATATCGTATCTTCTTTACATATGCTATCTAATTTTTTGAAAGTTTCTTTTTTAATTTCCAGATCCTCTGCTATTGCTTCAATAACAAGATCACAGTCTTCTAATTTTTCATATTCTGTAACAATATAGATTCTTCCTAATATTTTCTCTTTTTCTTCTTCTTCAAGTCTTCCCTTTTTAATATTTCTATTTAAGTTCTTCTCAATATTTTTCAGGCTAGCTTTTGGATTTTCTGGATCAACATTCCTCACCCACATTATTACCTCATATCCCTTTTCTGCCATAACTTGAATTATTCCTGAAGCCATAGTACCTCTACCAAGAACCCCAATTTTCTTCAATTATGAACACCTCCAAAATTATTTTAATTTATAGTCTGGACTACGTTTTTCTAAAAACGCTGCCATACCTTCTTTTTGATCTTCTGTAGCAAAGCAAAGCCCAAATAAATCACTTTCAATTGCTGTCCCTGTTTCAATATCTGCTTCTATTCCTCTATTAATAGCCGCTTTTGCAAACCTTACAGCTAATTGTCCTTGAGAACCAATCTTTTTAGCCATATCTATTGTTTCATCCATTAATTTATCATGGGGTACAATCTTATTTGCTAAACCTATTCTGTAGGCTTCTTCTCCATTAATTATATCTGAAGTATAGATAAGTTCTTTTGCTTTCCCTACTCCAACTATACGAGATAGTCTTTGGGTTCCTGCAAAACCTGGAATTATGCCTAAGCCTACTTCTGGTTGCCCAAACTTTGCTTTATCAGAAGCTATTCTAATATCACAACACATAGCAAGTTCACAGCCGCCACCTAGAGCAAACCCATTTATTGCTCCTATTACAGGTTTATCCATAGTTTCGACTTTTCTGAAAATTTTCGTTCCTTTTTCAGCAAATATTCTAGCCTCATGGATATCCATATCCTTCATTTCTCCTATATCTGCCCCTGCAACAAAAGATTTACCTACTCCAGTTAAAATAACTATATGTATATCACTATCTTCCCTTATTTCATCAATAGCATTGTCTAAATCCCCTAGTAATGAAGAGTTTAAAGCGTTTAGTGCCTTAGGTCTGTTAATAGATAAGATACCTATACTCCCTTTTTTTTCAAATAATAAGTTTTCAAATTTCAATTTTCTCCCCCTTAATTTTTCTGAATATATTTTTATTATACAATAATATTACTAAATTTACACCCTAATCCCTAATTTTTCCCCTATAAGATTTATCTGTTATTTTTATTATATAAAAATAACGAATAAATAATATATTAAACTATCTATCCGCTATTAATAATCTTCTGATTTTACTATATATCAGACCCTAATCACTTTATAATATGTCCCACTATATTCTTATTATATTTTTGCCATATCCATTACAGCTTTGTTATAATTATAACATACTTTCTTTATATATTTACTATATTTTTTAGAAATCTTTTTATTTCTTATTTAATATCCTGATTTTCCAATTAACTTAAACATATTTTTCTTATATTTTTCAACCCCTGGCTGATCAAAAGGATTTACTCCCAACATATATCCACTAACTGCACAAGAAGTTTTAAATAAGTATATTAATTTTCCAAAGTAATACTCATTCATTTCTGGAATATTAAAAATTAAATTTGGTACTCCACCTTCAACATGAGCCATAACTGTTCCTTCACTGGCTTTCTTGTTTACAAAATCTACAGTCTTTCCTTTTAAAAAATTTAATCCATCTAAATTATCTTCATTTTCTTTTATTGTCAAATCCTTTCTTGGACTTTCTATATTTATTAAAGTTTCAAAAATATTTCTTTTACCATCCTGAATTAGTTGACCTAAAGAATGTAAATCACCAGTAAAGTTTGCAGATGCTGGATATATCCCTTTTCCATCTTTTCCTTCACTTTCACCATACAATTGTTTCCACCATTCTTGAAGAAACAGTAATCTTGGTTCATAACTTATTAATATTTCTATATCCTTACCTTTTCTATATAATGAATTCCTAAGTATTGCATATTGGTATGCAATATTTTCTTCTACATCAAATTTTAAATACTCTTCCATTCCAGCTTTAGCTCCACTGATTAATTTATCTATATTTAATTCTGCTACAGCTATTGGTAACAATCCCACTGATGTAAATATTGAATACCTACCGCCTATATCATCTGGAATAGTAAAAGAGGTATAGCCTTCTATATCAGCTAACTTTCTCAGAACCCCTTTCGATTTATCAGTAGTTACATATATCCTCTTTCTCGCTTCTCTTTTTCCATATTTTTTTTCTAAATATTCTTTAAAAATTCTAAAAGTAACAGCAGGCTCAGTTGTAGTGCCTGATTTGGATATTACATTTATACTTACATCTTTTCCTTCTAATAGGTCAAATAATTCGTCTATATATGTACTACTCATATTATTCCCAACAAAATATATTTCCGGCCCTTTCCTTTTTTCTTTAGGAAGGCTATTGAAAAAAGAATGACTTAGGGCTTCAATACATGCCCTTGCTCCTAAATAAGAACCCCCTATACCTATGACTAAAAACACATCAGAATTTTCTCTAATTTCACTTCCCACTTCTTTCACCTTATTAAATTCACCTTTATCATAGTTAACAGGATAATCTAACCAGCCTGTAAACTCAGCACCTTGCCCAGATTTTTCATGTAATAAATTATGGGCAGTTTCTATTTCACTTGCCATATAGCTTATTTCATGTTCTTTTACAAAACTATTTGAATAATTAAAAGTAATATTTTTCAACTATATTCCTCCAATTCTCTATTAAAGTAATATATCCTAGAATTGATTCTAGGATATATTACTTTAATGTTTTATTCTAAAACTCTCATAAGAACTACAGCGAAGTCATCATCTTGTTCTCCACCATTAAACTTAAATACGTCTTTTTCTAAATTTTCTATAATATCTTTCCTATTATGGTTAATACTGTCTATAACTCTTTCTACACCAAACTCTTCTTTTTTTTCATTTTTTACCTCAGTAATACCATCTGTATAGAATAGTATTTTATCCTTAGGTTTTAACTCTATACTAGATTCTTTATAGTATATATCATTAAATATATATGAAATAGGGTAACCTTTCATTTTTAATAGTTGGATTTCTTCGTTATTAAATAATATAGGAATACAATTATGTCCAGCGTTAGCATATTTAAATTCATTGGTTCTATTATTAAATATACCATAAAAGATTGTAAAATATTCATCATCATCAAGATCTAAATCTATAAATCTTTTATGCAATTCAGTTAATGTTTTTCCTGGACTCCTATAATCATCCTTAATTGCTCTAACTGTCTGTCTAACGAACATAGTCATCATCGATGCTGTAATTCCATGTCCAACTACATCGCTTATATATATACCAATATGTTCATTATCAATATAAAATACATCATACATATCCCCACTTAATAATTCACAAGGCTTGTACATATGATCTATTTTTATATTCCCGTACTTACCTTTTTTAGGTAGAATCTTTTCTTGTAATGTTTTAGCAAAACATAAATCCTTTTTCATTTTTTTATTCTTTTCTTTTAATTCTTTTTCTAACATTCTCTGTCTAGTTACATCTCTAAATACCTCTACTGCTGCGTAAATATTCCCTTTTGAATCGGCAACTGGCGAACTTTTAACAGAAAAATATTTATCTCCCACTCTTTCTTCTTTTTGCACAATTTCTCCTGTTGCAATACTTCTTTCTGTTATACAAAAATCGCAAGGACTTTGCTTACCCAAAACTCCATAGCATCTCTTTCCAACTATATCTTCTCCTAAATCTTTTTTCATAGTTTTATTAGCATATATTATAATACCGAATTTATCGATTACTCTTACCCAGTCGGCCATTCCTTCTAAAACATCATAATTCAACATATCTATTTCTTTTAATTTCTTTTCTATTAATTCAATACCTTCTCTCCTTATCATAATCTCACCTATTAAAAGTTATTTGTATATTCTCATATCATATCATATGCCAAGGGGGATTACAAAGTAAATTTTATTAACATAATATTATAATTACCTATTTTATTTCAGAACCATATACAACATTAAGAAATTCTGGATTGTACATATCCTTTTTAACAAAAGCATCTTTTTGATCAACATAAGAATACTCAGATAATTTAAAAACAGCAGAACCTGTTTGTAATGTAACCATATAACATTCATCTTTAGAGGTAAATATCCAATAATCTAATACTCCCAATTGTACATATTCATCAAATAAAACATACTCCTTATTTTTATCCTTTACAATTAAAAACCATTTCTGCCCATCATCCCACAATACCTCTCCACTAGAATCTCTTTGTGCAATAGTATATAATTCTATAATTTCATCCTTTCCATCCCCATTTAAATCCACATCTGTACTATCTAATAAAGTTAATCCTTCTGTAGATATTTTATCCGTAGATGGAAATATTGCTATATGTTTGTCTTTTTCTTCTTTCTTATCATCATTATTTCCTTCATTAGATTTTCCGTCCTTTTGCACCTTCATTTCTTTTTCTTTCCTTCTTTTCATATACTCTGAATAAGCTTTGCCAAAAGCATCATTTTTTTCTACTTTTTCAACTATTAATTTCTTACTACCCTTTACAACTTTTTCACTGTAAGTAATAAAATAATATTTCCCCAATTCAATATTATTCCATAAGGTTTTATCCTTTGTTGTAAAAATCATTTCCCTCATTTGTTTTTCATCTTCTCCAAAAGTCTCAATAGTTAGTTGGTTTTCCTTATTGAATTCTTTTTTATTTATAACCAATCCTGAGATATTTTTTGTATTTTCTTTATCTTCATTTACATTCTGTAAAATTGCAAAGGCTATTATTACTACTAAGACCACTACAATAATAATAGTGTTTCTTACTTTTCTTATCATCTACTCCCTCCTTATTCCTTGTATTTTACCTTTTCTTCTTTTTCCTCTAATACTCTACTCATAGCATAAATTAAATCTGATAATCTATTTACATACTTGACAACTAGTGGATTAACTTCAGCAATATTCGATAAGCTAATAATCCTTCTTTCAGCCCTTCTACATACTGTTCTAGCTACATGAAGAAATCCAGATGCTTTTCCTGAGCCTGGTACAATAAATCCTGTTGGTTTTTTTATTTTTTCCATGTATTCATCTATACCCTTTTCTAAATAAGTTATATCTTCTTCATTAATCTTATGTGGCACCTTAGATTGATCTTCTGTAGCCAAAGTTGCCCCCACAATAAATAGTTTATTTTGAATTTCTGTTATTAATTCATACATTTTTTCATCATTAATAAAATTCTTAGCCAATCCTAAAACAGATACTAACTCATCTACCGTTCCATAACTTTCTACTCTTATACTATCCTTAGATACTCTCTTATTGTCAAATAAACTTGTTTCCCCTTTATCCCCTGTCTTTGTATATATATTCATTTATACACCCTCCTTTAGTCTTAATGAATATATACCCACTTATATAGTTAATTCTAACCTTTCTTTGGTGGTCTTGGCCCAAAATATTGATAATAATTTACTTTTATTCTTCCATTATATAATTTTCTCCTTTTATCTGCCTTTTTACCGTATATTTTTTCAAAGTTTTCATTCGCCGTTAATAGATAAATAGACCAAGTATCTAATTTCTTAAATTTTCTTCCCAATTGAACGTATAGTTTTTCAATAGCTTTAGTTTCACCCATTTTCTCTCCATATGGCGGATTTGATATTATTACACCATATGTTTCTTGGAATTTATGGTCCAATACATTTTTATTCGCAAATTTAATACAATCATCTACCCCAATTTCAAAAGCATTTTTCTCTGCTATTCTTACAGCCTCTCTGTCTATATCAGATGCTATTATATTAAGCTTTCTATCCTGCCTTATAGCCTTTCTAGCCTCTATTTTGGCCTCTTTCCAATATTCCCTTTTAATTCTAGGCCATTCTTCGGATGCAAAGTTTCTTTGGATTCCAGGGGCAATATTCTTACCAATCATAGCCGCTTCTATTGGAATAGTGCCGGAGCCACAAAAAGGGTCTACTAATAGTCTATTATGGTTCCAAAAACTCAATTGAACTAATGCCGCTGCTAAAGTTTCCTTAAGAGGGGCTTTTACACTGTTTAATCTATAACCTCTTCTATGTAGCCCTGACCCACTAGTATCTATAGTTAAAGTAGCTATATCTTTCAGTAGTGACACTTCTATTGTAAATTTAGGCCCCGTTTCTTTAAACCACTCTTTATTATATTTAGTCTTTAACTTTTCTACTACTGCTTTTTTTACTATTCCCTGACAATCTGAAACACTATAAAGTTTAGAATTAATTGACTTTCCTTCAACAGTAAATTCTCCATCTTCTGTTATCCATTCATCCCAAGGTAAAGCCTTAGTCTTTTCAAATAATTCTTCAAAGGAAGTAGCTTTAAACTTACCTAATTTTAAAAGAACCCGATCTGCTGATCTGAGCCACAAATTGGTTTTTGGTATATCCTTCTCAGTCCCCTTGAATGTAACTTTACCATTTTCTACTTGTAAATCATCATAGCCTAGATCTAATAATTCTCTTTTCACCACAGCTTCTAAACCAAAAGTAGAAGTTGCTATAAGTTCTATATTCGCCATAATTTTTATCTCTCCTCTAAGTCTCTTATTTATATATCTGTATAAAGCTTATTTTTTATTTACCATGTATAAACATGCCATAATCTTATTTATTGACCTATCTATATTATACTCTAACATAGAAAAAATAAATTATCTTTTTATGTGTATTGTTTTAATATACGGGGTATATAAATAAATAAGCATGTAAAAGTACAAAATGAAATGTTATAAATATGAGGAGGATGTTTTATATGAAAAGTTTAGGAGAATTACTTCAAAGTGGAGATTGGAAAGGCGAAAAACACGTTCCCGTTATTAATGCACCGGAAAAAGTAAAAAAGGATGAACCTTTTGAAATAAAAGTATCTATAGGGGACGAAATTCCTCATCCAAATACACTAGAACATCATATTTCTTGGCTTAGAGTATTTTATAAACCTGAAGGGGCTAAGTTCCCAGTAGAAATTGGAAGTTCTAATTTTATGGCTCATGGTGAAAACGATATATATAATGAACCCCATGTAGTTTTAAAAACTACAGTTGATAAACCAGGAACTATCTATGCTTTAAGCTATTGCAACATTCATGGACTATGGGAAAATAGTGCAGAAGTTACTTTAGAAGATTAATTATCTCTTTTCACCCTTGACAAATGTACTTAGATTATAATATTATGTAGTATAATCAAATAGTAAACGATGAAAGAATTAGTAGCCTTTAATTGTTAAAGGTGAATTACGCTTCTGGAGTTTCAATGGGAAACCATTGCGGCTGTCATACGATAAATGATATTAAGGCATTTTAAATAAATGCAAATTAAGGTGGTACCACGGGTGTCTTCTCGTCCTTTAGCGAGGAGACATCCTTTTTTTGTGTAAAAATTTAAAAAGAGGGTGAATAAATTGACTAATGTATTTAATATTTTGAAAGAAAGGGGCTATATTGACCAAGCAACTTACGAAGATGAACTAAAAGATCTTTTAGGTAGTGAACCAGTTACCTTTTATATAGGCTTTGATGCAACAGCTGATAGTTTAACCTTGGGTCATTTTGTTCAAATTATGGTCATGATGCATATGCAAAAAGCAGGCCATAAGCCTATAGCTCTATTAGGTGGGGGAACTACTTTAATAGGTGACCCTTCTGGAAGAACTGACATGCGAAAAATGCTAACAAAAGAAACTATTAATAATAATGCTAAGAAATTTAAAAAACAACTTTCCAGATTTATTGATTTTAATGTAGATAAAGCTTTGATATTAAATAATAATGATTGGTTAACAAAATTAAATTTCTTAGACTTTATGAGGGAAGTAGGAGTACATTTTTCTATTAATCGTATGTTAACTTTTGATTGCTATAAAAATAGATTAAAAGAAGGGCTTACTTTCTTTGAATTTAGCTATATGCTTATGCAATCTTATGATTTCTTAAAATTATACAGAGATCATAACTGTCGTCTTCAATTAGGTGGAAGTGACCAATGGTCCAATATTCTAAGTGGTTATGAACTTGTAAGAAAAATAGAAGAAGATAAGGTATATGCTATGACTTTCAATCTTTTAACTACTGCCGAAGGAAAGAAAATGGGTAAAACTGAAGCTGGAACTATATGGTTAGATCCTGAAAAAACTTCCCCTTATGAATTCTATCAATATTTAAGAAATGTAGACGATAGAGATGTTGAAAAATTTTTAGCACAATTAACCTTCTTACCTATGGAAGAAGTTAAAAGTTTAGGATCTTTAGAGGGGGCTGAAATTAATAAAGGAAAAGAAGTTTTAGCCTATGAAGTTACAAAACTTGTTCATGGTAAGGAAGAGGCTATAAGGGCTCAGAAAGCCGCAAAATCTCTATTCCAAGGTGGAAAAGATGTTAAAGATATTCCTACAACAGAATTTGATTCTTATAAATTTGAAAATGGAGTAGGAATTTTAGATCTTCTTACCGAGATAAAACTTACTCAATCAAATGGTGAAGGTAGACGCTTAATAAAACAAGGTGGTTTATATATAGATGAAAGTAGGATTACAAATCCTAAACTAACCGTGAAAACTGAGGACTTTACAGATAACAAAATTCTAATAAGAAAAGGGAAAAAGGTATACCACCAGATAAAAATTAAATAACTTTTGATTTAAACAACTATTAAAAGAAAGTTCTACTAATTGTGGTAGAACTTTTTCCTTTTACTAGTCTTTTCCCACCTGACCATATTCTAAGGGTTGATAGACAAGCTATGAGTGATATACTCAATAACAAATAAAAAATAAAAAGGGGGATAGATGGAACCTTAAAAAACTTAGGAGGGTATTTAATGAAAAATAATTTTAAAAAAGTTATTTTATCTTTATCAATAGCTCTAGTGATTCTAATGTCAGGAAATTTAACTTTTGCAAGTAGTTTTAGAAGGGTAAATTACTATTCACCATATAAAAATAATAATTTGTACAGTTATATATCAAATTATTACTCTAAGTACTATAAAGATTATTATAAACCTAACCAAGAAACACCCAGCAAACCTAATGACGATAAAGAACAACCTGTAGAACCAGAAAAACCAGTAGAAAAGCCTACTGAAAATACAGAGCCTAATATTACTGATCAAACTAAGGCTGTAGAACTAGAAGTTGTTAGATTGGTTAATGAGGAAAGAAAAAAAGCTGGATTAGCTCCTCTTACTCATAGTGATGAACTCTCAAGAGTTGCTAGATTTAAATCCCAAGACATGGCTGACAAAAATTACTTTAGCCATAATTCCCCAACTTATGGCGACCCTTTCACTATGATGAAAAATTTTGGTATAAATTATAGAACTGCTGGGGAGAATATAGCTAAAGGCTATCCAAATGCTCAATCTGTTGTAAAGGGCTGGATGAATTCACCAGGTCATAGGGCCAATATACTTAACCCTAAATTTGGAACTATTGGAGTAGGATATGTAGTTAAGAATGGAACCACTTATTGGACACAAATGTTCACAAATTAAATCTTTTTAATACAAACTTGACTTTTTGAAGTAAAGTAGTTAGAATTCTAATAGTAAGGATTCTAACTACTTTTTTTATGTGGTGATAAAATGGATAATGACGATGTAAAAAAGACTAGATATAATCTAGTCAAGTTTATTTCTCAATTTCATAAACTTTTTGCTGATATTTTTAAAAGAGATCCAAATGATAAGTATTGCTGTAATAAAAATCAAACAAGAGCAATTCTTTTCATAGGCAGAAACAAAATAACTACTCCTACTATATTAGGTCAATCTATGGATATGGAAAAGGGTAGTTTAACTACTTTATTAGGTTCCCTTGAAGAAACTAACCTTATCTTTAGAAAAATAGACCCATCTGACAAAAGAAGGACCTTAGTCCACCTTACAGAAGATGGTAAGGTTTATTACAATGAATTAGAGAACAAGTTTAATGAAAAAATAGAAGAAGTTTTCAGTAGTTTATCACAAGAAGATTTAAAGATTTTTAGCAATAACTTAGAAACCTTAGTTAAGATTTTGGAAAAAGGAGAAGGATATAATGACAGATAAAAATATAAAGCGTTCAAAAATGTTAGGCGAAGAAGACATAAAAAGCCTTCTTCTTAAATTCTCTATACCTGCTATAGTAGGTATGGTTGTCAATGCCCTGTACAATGTGGTAGACCAAATATTTATAGGGAAAGGTGTAGGAAGTCTAGGAATAGCAGGAGTATTTATTGGTAATCCTGTTGCTTTAATATTAATGGCCTTCAGTATGCTAGTAGGAATTGGAGGTAATTCATTAGTTTCTATACGATTAGGTCAAAATAAAAATGAAGAGGCACAGAAAATATTTGGAAATGCCTTTGTACTATTAATTGTTATTTCTTTAATTCTTAGTACAATAGGTTTAATTTTCCTGGAGCCTATGCTTAGATTTTTCGGTGCAAGTGAAACTATTTTACCTTATTCTATGGCTTATATGAAAATAATACTACTAGGTGGCCCATTACAATCTATAGGTTTTGGTTTAAATAACTTCATAAGAGGAGAGGGCAATCCTAGAACTGCAATGACTACTATGCTACTAGGTGCTATACTTAATACTATTCTCGACCCTATATTTATATTTGTATTTAACATGGGAATTAGAGGAGCTGCATTGGCTACAATTATTGCCCAAGGAGCATCGGCTATATGGGTTATTAGATATTTCTATAGTGAAAAAAGTATGTTAAAACTTAAAAAAGAAAGTATGAAATTAGATAAAAATATAATTAAAGAAATTATTTCTATTGGATTTGCTCCCTTTA
>DATGTQ010000138.1 GCA_035301805.1 Tissierellales bacterium | reverse complement strand
TTTTTAATATATTCAATATTCTCATTCGTGTTTCATCGGAAAGTGCTTTCATAACTTGTATTAAATCCACAATATCACCTCGTGTTATTTAAACTTTCATTTTCCTTTTCAATAGCTTCAAAAAACCTTCTTAGGTTTTCCAGTAACTGATACTTTTCTTTATTATATTCATTACCTGATATTGGTTTAGTATATCCATATACTTCACGAAGAATAGCATCAACTATCATTGCCTTCGGCGGAATTTCATATTCTTTTCCTTTGTATAGCCATACTCGACAATCAACATCATCACCACATAAATCTCCACAAGATTCACAATAAGATTCTTTAATCTTCATTTGTATATCCCTACCGTTTACTCTTATTGTTGGTGAACTGACAAATTTGTGTTCTATTGCCATTTGCTTATTAGAAATATGAATTTTGTTTACGATTACCTCTACATCTGTTAATTTAAGTACTTTCATCACATCTGCAATAGCTTCTTCAAGCCCTTCATCTGCTCCTTGACATTCCCACATGTATCTGGATCTAAATATAAAAAATCAATAATTATTTTTTTACCTTCTTTAATTTGACTATCTTCTATATCTCCACAACATTCTGTATTACATGAACAATTTTTATTTCAATTTCAAGTTCATGTACTAAAAACCATCTACAACTTTTTTATTAACATTAATCAGCCTATTAATATCCCTCCATAAAAATAAATCTTCCCATCAATCACAGAACCTAGCTTTTGTAATATAATATGACAATAAATAAAAGTTCAGATGGTTTTATCATAGTTTTATTTAACGTATAACAAAAATTCTTTATTCATATAATTAATCTAATTCTTTTTTATCCGCTTTATACCTACTTCATTCTTCTGTAACCTGTCTTTTAAATACTATTGAATCATTATCTAACTTTGGTGGATATCCTAGTGATGTATATGATCTTTGAAAAAATCCTATTAGTTCCCATCTATTCTCACCATATCTATTTAATTTTTCTTCTATTGTCAAGTCACTATCTACACTAAGAAAATGGTCAACTGTAAGCACCTTATATTCCCATCTTTCAGACATTAAATCACTCCTTCCAATTTTTTTGTTAAAAATATACATAATAATAAACCCGACAAAACCACCTAAAATTACAAAATCTTCACAATTTATGGTTTATTATTCACTAGTAAAAGTACTTTAATCAAATTTATAGTATACATAGTACATCTTTTTATAAAAGCTGAATACTTTAGCATTTGTAAATCTTTTTCTTCACTACTCCACTTACTTCTACATGATTATATTCACTTATACTCATATAGTATGCATTTAATTTTCTTTTGTCAATCTTTTTTAAAACAATATTAGAAACTTAGCTCTTAAAAATCAAAAAACCTTGCAATCATTACAATTGCAAGGCTTTTCCTTGGTGCACCTTCAGGGGCTCGAACCCTGGGCCTACTGATTAAGAGTCAGTTGCTCTGCCAGCTGAGCTAAAGGTGCAAATCTTTATAACATAATATATTATACTATGTTATTTTACTTTTGTCCAGTGCTTTTTTTATTTTTGTGTAATTAATTAATTTATAATCATATAAAAACTGGTGCATAATAGTGCACCAGTTTCATAATAAGTATAATCTGCTGTTAGTCAATGTCTGGTTTTTCATTTAAAAAGAATACGGATAATGTTCCTGGACCCGAATGGGCACCAATGGCACAACCTATAATATTTACAACAAAATCAGTACAACCATATTTTTCTTCAATCATTTCTTTTAGTTCCATAGCTCCTTCAATATCGTCACCGTGATTTATACCAATAGTTTGGTTTTTAAGGTCAGCATTCCCACCTCTTTCTTCCATTATGTCAATCATTCTTTTAAGTACTTTTTTTCTGCCCCTAACTTTTTCAATTGGTCTTAAGGTTCCATCTTCAGGTATATCTAGTATTGGCTTAATATGTAAAAGTCCTCCCACAACAGCTTGTGCCCTACTAACTCTACCACCTCTAAATAAATACTCAAGGTTATCTACTGTAAATATATGTTCAATATGATCAACATAAAAATCAAGAACTTTAAGTATTTCTTCTTTATTTCTACCTTCCTTAGCCATTTGTGCAGCTTTATAAACTAATAACCCAAAACCTACAGAAGCAGACCTAGAATCTACTATATTTAAATCTGATTCTAAATTCGGATATTCTTCTATTAGAGAATTCTTTGCTAAAACTGCAGTTTGGTAAGTCCCTGATAATCCTGAAGAGAATGCAATATAAACTGTACTTTTTTTGTTTTTTGCAATTTGCGCAAACTTTTCTTGGAAAGTGTATAGTGGAATTTGTGCTGTTTTATAAACTTTCCCATTTCTCATATCATCATACATCTTTTTAGGGTTAATTGTAACCTTATCTAAGTATTCTTTTTCTCCTTCATTTACCGGAATTGCTAGTACGTCTATATCGTATTCTTCAATAATTTCATCAGTTAAATCGCATGCACTGTCTGTTAATATTTTTACTCCCATCTCCATTGCCTCCTTAGATTATTTCTTTAATTATACTATATCATTTGATATAAATAATTCCAATGCTTAATATAATATTTTGCATATACCACAATCTTTTAAAATATATTATAATACTAGTATTTTTAAGGAGTGAGGTTATGAAGTTTTTCTTTGTCAGTAAAAAAACTTTTTACTTTATAATTGGAATTATTATCGTAATTATTGCTGCATTAATAATTAATTCTCTCATTTAATTATTAAATATAAAAAGGAAAAGAGCAGATTCTACCTATCTGCTCTTTTTTCCATTATCATATAGCTCTAATTTGTGATACTCTAGGATTAATTCATCTAGCTCTCGACTAAACTGAAGAATCTTTTCTTTATCGATATCTAACGTTATGAGTTGATTTAATATTCGTCTTTTTCTTTCTATTTTTTCCTTAACCTTCCCCAGATGACGAGATTCACTCATTGAAGTTTCCTTTCCCATAATCCTTTGGTAATCAATATACTTATCCTGTTCCATATAAGACAAGTAAGTTTCCATTTTTCTTCCCCTTCCAAGTGTTTTTTATTTTATATTTTTTATTCCTATTACATTATATCAGTTTTTTTCAATATTTCTAGAAAATAAAAACGCTATTTTCCGACCTTTTTTGTCAAAAATGACCTGAAAGAAAGATTGTTTTTAAGTTTATGACTTATTTAGTATATAGTTTTTTATTTCCCTTATATATTCATCCGAGATTTTTTTTATAATATTATTATTTACTGAATTTAATGTCTTTTCTTCAATTGTAGTAATAGGTAGTACATTAACAGAAGTTCCCGTCATGAACGCTCCATCTACTATTTTTAAATCTTCCAAAAAAATATTTTCTTCTAAAACTTTCAAATCTAATTTCTTACAGACTTCCAACACTCGACTTCTTGTTATTCCTAATAGCACCTCATCTTTAGGCGCAGTATATACATTCTCTCTTATAACAAAAAATATATTAGATCTACTACCTTCAGTTATACATCCTTCCCTATTTACTAATAATCCTTCGAAAGCATTAGTTTCTTTTAATCTATTATTAACATTTTCCTTAAAATTTAAATTTAATTTTTTTACATTTGGTTTTTCTCTTTCATAGTGGTATAAAATAGTGTGAATTCCCTCTTCATACAAAACTGGTTCTGGATAATAGCTTTTTATGAAATAAACTAAAAAAATGTTCTCATTTCCTTGTATTTCCGTATATAATAACTTTATATTTAAATTTCTAATGTTATTTTTTGAAATTAGTCTTTCTATATCTTCAATAATTTCTTCTACTGTTCTACTAACAGAATAACCTGTAAGACGAGCAGATTTCTCAAACCTTTCCAAATGTTCTTCTAAAAAGATAGGAATCCCATTAATAACTCGTATTACCTCATATATTAGTGGTTTAGTTATCTTTTCAAATATATTTGTATCAGCTACTTTTTCCATTTTCCCATTTATAATAAAGAAGTCTTTTATAGCCTCTGTTGTCACACTATCACCCCGCTATTCCTCCAGTTTTTTTAAATTTCCTATTATTATATCTTTTTTAATTTTTAACAATTGACTACTATTAGATTTTAATGAAAATTTCATATCTTCTATTGACTTTTTCAGTAATCCAACATCTTTATTTTTCTTTTTATCTTCTTCTATCTTTGTATTTAACCTATTTATTTGTTCTTCTCCAAGGCTTAGAAATTCTTCTCCCTTATCAACCTCTCCATTTAAACCAGAAAGGTAACCTTGATAAACATAATACTTAATTAAAGAAGTTTCTCCATAAATATCATCCTTGTAAAGATTAAAGAAAGGTGCTAGGGCTAAGAAAACTTGGCTACCGTTTGATATCATATTGTAGGTTTCCTTTTTTTCTGAAACTATGGCCAAATTATCTAAACTCTCTCTAAACTTATTTACATTATTATTCGTGGCACCTTTTTTTATAGCCTCTATTTCATACTTATTCCAACTTTCATAAATTTCCCTTATTATTTGATCCAGTTCTTTCTGACTTTCTTCTTTATTCTTACTTTCTTTA
Organism: Tissierellales bacterium; assembly: GCA_035301805.1. NCBI lineage: Bacteria > Bacillati > Bacillota > Tissierellia > Tissierellales > Tissierellales bacterium. The sequence continues at coordinate 14,310 of DATGTQ010000138.1, read as the reverse complement.
TTCTTATTTTCTTTTTCCTTGTCCTTATCTTCTTCATCTTTTTCCTTATTATTTTCCTCTTCTTTAGCTCCATCTTCTTCGCTCTCTAATTTCTCTTCTTCTTGTTCCTCTTTTCTTTCTTCTTGTTCCTCTTTTCTTTCTTCTTTTTCCTTAGTTTCTATTTCTGCAGCCTCTACTATTTTATCTACATTGTCATAAATAGCCTTTAATGATTCTGGAGCCTTTTCTTTCCGTTGGACTTTTTCTGGTTTCTTGTTTATTTTATTCCCACATCCACTTGTTGTTAAACTTATAACCAATAGAATAGCTAAAAATAATTTTATTTTTTTCAAACTCACCACCTCTAGCTTAGTATCACCAAAAATGGTAGTTTTATTTTATAAAATTGGAGAAAGTAACCTGGATACTGATTCCTTAAATTTAACTATAAAAGAACGTTTTTTATAATCTTCTATAGTTATTTCTTTACATTCTTTTAAATCATCCATAAAAGCTTTAGTCATTTCCCTATTCACTTTTCTATCATAAATAAAAGCATTCACTTCAAAATTTAACTTAAAGCTTCTAATATCTAAATTAGCTGTTCCTACTGTTGAAATAATATCATCCATAATCACCATCTTACTATGTATAAAGCCCTTTTCATAAGTATAGAACTTTACACCTGCTTGTTGTAGTTCCCCAATATATGACAAACTAGCCCAATAAACAAAGGGATGATCTGGCTTTGATGGTATTATTACTCTAACATCTATACCAGAAAGTCCAGCTACTCTTAAGCCTTCAAGTATACTATCATCAGGAATAAAATAAGGTGTTTGGATATAAAGCTTTTCATTAGCATTCATAATCATCTTAAAATAGCCGTCTTTTACACTAGTCCATTTTGAATCTGGTCCACTAGAAACGATTTGGATACCTTTATCTCCCGATGATTCTATATTAGGAAAGTATTTTTCCTTATAACCAGTTTCATCTTTAGATGCAAAACGCCAATCTAATAAAAACAGCCATTGAAGACTAGCTACTGCAGAGCCTTTAATTTTACAATGAGTATCTCTCCAAAATCCAAATTTTTCTGAAAACCCTAGATATTCATCTCCTATGTTAAAACCTCCTAAGTATCCTTCTTTTCCGTCTATAATACAAAGCTTTCTATGATTTCTATAATTAATTCTAGGATTCAAATAGCCAGCAAAAGGTGGAAAGAAACAGGCCACTTCACCTCCTGCTTCTATTAAAGGATCAAAAAAGTCTTTAGAAAGACCCCTACCCCCCATACCATCATATAAAAGTTTTATCTCCAATCCTTCTCTAGCTTTCTCAGTCATTACTTGTACTATCTTACTTCCAATATCGTCATCCCTAACAATATAATATTCTAAATGAATATATTCCTCTGCATTTTTTAAACTATCCAATAGAGCATTAAACTTTTCTTTGCCATTAAAATATAATTCCACTTCATTGTTTTGAGTATATATAGCACCACTACTCATTAAGAGAAGTTTTATAATATCTTGATGTTCTATAATTTCTGAATCATTAAAATTTATTTCATGATTTTCAATACTATGTTCTTGAGTCATTACTAGATCTTTAAGATAATTATCCTCTTCTTCCTTTAATCGAAACATTTTCTTTTTTCTTAAATCTTGTCCTATAAATAAATAAAGTAAGAATCCAATACCTGGCAGGAAAAAAAAGATCATTAACCAGAGCCAAGTAGTAGTAGGATTTCTTCTTTCGAAAAAGACCATTAGTATTGCAAATAAAATATTTAGTAGAAATATATTTTGGATTATCCACTTCAGGATATCCACTACATAATCCATTCCCTCACCTACATTTCAAATATATTTTCCTAAAATGGTGTTTCTTAAATATATCATATCAGAGGCTATAGTAAAAAGCATTGTTTCCTTAGTTTTTGCTATGTTTATATCTTTCTGTCTTATTTAATATTCTTTTTCTTATTCTAAATCTTTCCGGTGTTATTTCAATAAGTTCATTTTTTTCAATAAACTCCAAAGCCTCTTCCAAAGACATTTGCTTTGGAGATGACAATCTTAATGCTTCATCAGAACCTGATGCCCTTACATTAGATTGATGTTTCTTTTTGCATATATTAATTTCCATATCGCTACCCTTTGGATTTGTACCTATAACCATGCCTTCGTATACCTTAGTTCCAGGGGTAATGAATAAGATTCCTCTCTCTTGAGCTGAATATAATCCATAAGCAGTTGCTTCCCCTGTTTCATAAGAAATTAAAGAGCCTTCGGTTCTTTTTGGAATATCACCCTTATAAGGCTCAAATCCAGCAAAAACAGTATTCAATATACCATGACCCTTAGTATCCGTTATAAACTCTTGTCGATACCCTATTAAGCCTCTAGCAGGTATAGAAAATTCTAACCTAGAGTAACCTCCTTGAGACTCTACCATATTTTTAAGTTCCCCTTTTCTTCTACCTAACTTCTCTATTATAATACCAATATACTCCTCAGGAACATCAATAGTTACATTTTCCATAGGCTCATACTTTTTACCATTTACATTTTTATATATTACTTCTGGTTTAGATACTTGAAACTCATAGCCTTCTCTTCTCATATTTTCTATTAAAACAGATAAATGTAATTCTCCCCTTCCTGACACTTTAAATGAGTCTGGTGAGTTTGTTTCTTCTACTTTTAAGCTTACATCAGTTCTAAGTTCCTTAAATAATCTATTTCTTAAATTTCTAGAAGTTAAATATTTTCCTTCTTCTCCTGCAAAGGGACTATCGTTTACAGAAAAATTCATGCTTATTGTGGGTTCTGAAATTTTTACAAAAGGCAGTGGCTCTGGAAAATCTACATCTGTTATTGTATCTCCAATACTAATTCCTTCTACACCAGTAACTGCAATAATACTTCCCATTTTTGATTTTTCCACTTCAACCCTTTGTAGACCTTCAAATTCATAGACATTTACAATCTTTACAACTTTCTTCTTTTCTTTGTCTTCCATATTAACTATTAAAGCATCTTGATTGGATTCTATACTTCCTCTTTCAATTTTACCTATACCTATTCTCCCTACATAGTCATTATAATCGATTGTAGATATAAGAACTTGTAAAGGTCCTTCATCATCACCTTCTGGAGCAGGAATATAATTAATTATTGATTCAAATAAATCATTCATATTATTTTTAGGCCCTTTTAAATTTAAAGTAGCAACACCTTTCTTTGCTGATGCAAAAATAAATGGACAATCTAAATGTTCTTCCGTTGCCCCCAAATCTATAAATAAATCTAAAACTTCATCAATTACCTCACTAGGCCTTGCATCAGGCCTATCAATTTTGTTTATACATACTATTACTGGTAATTTTAATTCAAAAGACTTTTTAAGAACAAATTTTGTCTGAGGCATAGGTCCTTCAAAAGCGTCTACTAGAAGTACAATTCCATTAACCATCTTTAGCACTCTTTCTACTTCTCCCCCAAAATCAGCATGACCAGGAGTATCGATAATGTTAATCTTAGTACTATTGTAGTAAACAGCAGTATTTTTAGACAATATTGTTATTCCTCTTTCTCTTTCAATATCATCTGAATCCATAATCCTATCTTCCACTACTTGATTTTCTCTAAATATTCCACTTTGCTTTAAAAGTGCATCTACTAAAGTAGTTTTGCCATGATCAACATGGGCTACTATAGCAACATTTCTAATATCATCTCTTTTTATCTCCATATATATTATCCTTTCCTACTTTATATACTTTCTTTTAGTATTCTATTAACAGAATAATTTTATCATAATATATGTATAAATCAAATGAATTATTTATACGAAAAAAGCGGAGACTTATATCTCCGCCTACTACTGCAAATATTTGATTGCTATTATTCTGTTATCATCGATATAAAACTCATCTGACAAACCTTTTACTATGACTAAGCCTCTGCCACTACATTTTAAGTCTAAAGGATTATATGAATCCAAGTCATAGGAAAAACCTTCCCCTTCATCAGTAATTTCGATGCGTATAGTGTCTTCTATGACTTCTAAATATAATTGGACCAGCTTATTTTTATCAAAATCATTTCCATGTATAGCACCATTTGCTACTAACTCATTTAAGATGAGTTTTACATCAAACATAACAGTTTCATCGCAAACTATTTTCTCTAGCTTATTCAATATATCTTGTATAAAGTCTCTAATAACACATAAGTCACTACAGACTTGGCCATTGAGCTTAAAAGACAATTAAATCACTTCCATTTATTATTTATTATTATTTATGTTATAATTTCTATAAACCATAAATATATTACCCTTAAATATTTTCTTTAATCTTATTGTAATACTCTATATTATATTATATGATATATCTTAGTATATAATAGTTTAAAATATAAAATATATGGGTAATACCTATTATAGTCAATAAAAGAAAGGAGTTTTTAACTATGGACAAATATGTATGTGAACCATGTGGTTATGTTTATGATCCAGAAGAAGGAGATCCAGATAATGGTGTAGAACCAGGAACTGCTTTTGAGAATCTTCCTGAAGATTGGGTTTGCCCAGTGTGTGGTGCACCTCAGGATATGTTTGTAAAAGAATAATGTACTTAGTAAAAAGCAGCTTTCTCCTAATGAGATTGCTGCTTTTTATTTACCTTAATTATTTCTTCTACAATTTCCCAAATATAAGCAACATTTATTTTTTTTGTAGCAGAGTAAGGAATAATTAAATCTTTATTTTCTACATTAAGAGAATTCCCTATAGTGTTTATCTGTTTTTCCCAAGTAGTTTTAGGTATCTTGTCTGCTTTTGTCCCTATAATTATGCCATTATATCCGTAACTTTTTATCCAGTCATACATCATCTTATCATGTTCTCCAGGTTCATGTCTAATATCTAGTAAAAGAATTACCTCTATTAGATTCATTCTATTTTCCAAATACTCTTCTATTATACTAGCCCATTTTCCCCTTTCTTTTTTAGAAACACGGGCAAATCCATAGCCTGGCAAATCAATAAACCGAAAACTTTCATTTATTGTATAAAAATTAATAGTTCTAGTCTTTCCAGGTTTATTACTAGTTCTAGCTAAACTTTTTCTTTTTATCAATGTATTTAATAAGGAAGATTTCCCTACATTAGATCTACCAGCAAAAGCAATTTCAAAAAGGTCGTCTTTAGGATATTGTTCTTTATTTACTGCTAATTTAGTTAGCTCTGCTTTTCTTACATGCATTTAAATCACCTTTATCTAATAAAGCATATTTCAAAACTTCATCCATATTCTTCACAAACCTAAATTCTACTTTTCTTTTTATATTATCTGGTATTTCTTCTAAATCTTTTTCATTTTCAGTAGATAATAGTATTTTTTTAATTCCAGCCCTACTAGCAGCTAAAGCCTTCTCTTTAATACCTCCTACAGGTAGAACCCTTCCCGTTAAAGTAATTTCTCCAGTCATAGCTACTTCCCTATTTACCGGTATTTCGGTTAAGGCTGAAACTACTGCTGTAGCCATTGTAATTCCGGCAGAAGGCCCGTCCTTTGGTATTGCACCCTCTGGAACATGGATATGAATATCATTTTCCTTATAAAAATTATTGTCTAAATCAAACTTTTCCCCATTAGCCCTTATATAACTAATACCTGCCCTAGCAGATTCCTGCATTACATTTCCTAAATGTCCTGTTAATTGGAGTTTTCCTGTTCCTTTCATTTTACTTGCTTCAATAGGCAATATTTCTCCTCCTACAGCAGTCCATGCTAATCCAATAGCTACACCTACTTGGTTTTCTTCTTCTAACACATTTTTTCGATATCTAGGTGTTCCCAAATACTTTTCCAGATTTCTTTTAGTTACCCTTATTACCTTTTTATCTTCCTCGACTATTTCCTTTGCTCCTTTTCTACAGATATTAGCAATATTCTTTTCTAAGTTTCTTACTCCTGACTCTCTTGTGTAACTACTTATTATCTTTTTCATAGCATTTTCAGATATAGCTAAACTATTCTCCTTAAGACTATGCTCTTTAAGCTGTTTTGGGAATAAATGATTCATTGCAATTTTAAATTTTTCTTCTTCTGTATAGCCATGGATTCTTATTATTTCCATTCTATCTAGTAATGGAGCCGGAATGGATTCCAGAGTATTAGCCGTTGCTATAAACATAACCTTAGACAAATCAAAAGGTACTTCTAAAAAGTTGTCAGTAAAAGTATTATTTTGTTCTGGATCTAATACTTCTAATAATGCACTAGCCGGGCTTCCCCTAAAGTCCTCATTTAGTTTATCTATTTCATCTAATAAAAATACTGGGTTTTTTGAACCAGATTTTTTCATTAGACTAATGATTCTACCAGGTAATGCTCCTATATATGTCCTTCTATGCCCTCTAATTTCAGCTTCATCTCTTATTCCACCTAAAGACATACGAACAAAATTTCTATTTAAGGCCTTTGCTACAGAACTAGCTATAGAGGTTTTCCCAACTCCAGGAGGACCTACTAAGCACAAAATTGGCCCCTTCATGCTATTACTTAATTTCTTTACAGCTATAAACTCTAGTACCCTTTCCTTTACATCTTCTAATCCATAATGATCTTTATTTAGAACCTGTCTAGATTTTTTTATATTTATCTTATCTTCTGTTTCCAAATCCCAAGGTAATTCTACTATCCAATCTAAATAGTTTCGAATAACATCAATTTCTGGGGAATTAGAAGATAATTTATAAAGCCTTTCTGTTTCATCTATCGCCTTTTCTTTTACTTCTTTAGGCATATCTATTTCATCTATTTTTACTTTATATTTATTTACTTCTTCTGTAATTCCATCTTCTTCACCCAATTCTTTTTGGATTGCCTTTATTTGTTCTTTTAAATAATATTCTTTTTGAATTTCACCAATTTGTTTTTTTATTCTTTCATCTATTCTTTCTTCTACTTTTAATATTTCTATTTCTTTTAGTAATATTCTATGGAGAGTTTCCAATCTTTCATATACATTAAAATTTTCTAATATCTCTTGATCCTTCTCAGGTTCTATAGAAATATAAGATGCAATAACGTCAGCCAACTTTCCAGGATCATCTATATCAGATACTAATAAAATTACTTCTGGTGAAACTCTACTATTTAAATCTATATAATCTTCAAAATCCTTAGTTACTAACCCCATCATTGCTTCTATATCTATATCTTTTTCCAATTCTTCTGGTTTGTATACCATTTCCTCAATTACCACTGAAAAATACTTCTCTTCCTCCGTAAAATCTATTATCTTACCCCTATTAATCCCCTCTACTAATACTCTAATACTGCCACCTGGTAATTTTATCATTTGTTTGATTTTTGCTACTGTTCCTACATGGTAAAATTCATCAGTTTCTGGTTCCTCTATTTTAAAATCTTTTTGAGTTGACAGTAAAATAAGGGAATCATCTTCCATAGCCTCTTCAAGTGCATTAATAGATTTTTTTCTCCCCACATCAAAATGTATTATCATATGTGGAAAAATAGTTATTCCCCTTAAAGGAATGAGAGGTAGTTGTTTATTTTTTATTTCATATAGACCATTATTCATTATAAGCCCCCTCCTTTAATCCCAAACTACATAACATGAAAAAAGCCCACAAAATGTGAGCTTTATGATGCTGATTCTCTATTACTAGACTTTTTCGTCTTATCTTTCTTCTTGCCATCTGTTAACACTAATGTTGGTTCTTTCTTTTTCAATATAGTGTCTTTATTTATAACGCATTTTTTTATATCTTCCCTTGACGGAATTTCATACATTATATCCAGCATAGCTTCTTCAATAATACCTCTAAGTCCTCTAGCACCAGTTTTCCTTTCAATAGCCTTTTTGCCAATTTCTTCTAGTGCAGTTTTTTCAAATTCTAGCTCCACACCATCCATTGCAAATAATTCTTTATATTGTTTGACTAGTGCATTTTTAGGCTCAGTTAAAATACTTACTAAAGCCTCGTTATCCAGCTCTTCTAAAGTCACCATTACCGGTAACCTACCAACAAATTCTGGTATTAATCCATATCTTAACAGGTCTTCAGGCTGTATTTGTTTTAATAATTCTCCTATTTCTATATCTTCTTTACTTTGAATATCAGCACCAAATCCCATAGATGTTTTTCCAATTCGGTTTTCTATTATTTTATCCAAACCATCAAAAGCACCACCAACTATAAATAATATATTAGTTGTGTCTACTTGAATAAACTCTTGATGAGGATGTTTTCTACCTCCTTGAGGCGGAACATTTGCAACAGTTCCTTCTAAAATCTTTAGAAGTGCTTGTTGAACTCCTTCCCCACTCACATCTCTTGTTATTGAAGGATTATCAGTTTTTCTTGCTACTTTATCTATCTCATCTATATAAACTATACCTTTTTCTGCTCTTTCAATATCGTAATCTGCCGCTTGTATAAGTTTTAATATTATATTTTCAACGTCTTCACCAACATAACCTGCTTCAGTTAAAGATGTAGCATCAGCAATTGTAAAAGGTACATTTAATATTCTAGCCAGAGTTTCTGCAAGTAATGTCTTTCCAGAACCAGTTGGTCCTATCATAACTATGTTACTTTTTTGCAGTTCTATATCATCATCTTTAGAAAATTCTCTATTAATTCTTTTGTAATGATTATATACTGCTACAGCTAAAGCTCTCTTAGCTCTCTCTTGTTTTATTACATATTGATCTAAAGTTTCTTTGATACTTTCAGGTTTTGGTAATTCTTCTATTTCATATTCAAAGTTGTCTTCGAATTCCTCATCAACTATATCCTTACAAATATCTATACATTCATCACAAATATATACATTAGGACCTGCTATCAATCTTTTAACCTGATTTTGAGGCTTTCCACAAAAAGAGCATCTCAGCTGTTTGTCATCAAATCTTGCCATTATGACACCTCTCTTAATGTTATTTACTAATTTCTATTACTTCATCTATTATACCATATTTTTTAGCTTCTTCAGCAGACATAAAGAAATCTCTATCTGTGTCCTTAGCAATTTTTTCATATGGTTGACCTGTTTTTTCACTTAATATAGTATTCATTTTTTCTCTAGTTTTTATTATTCTGTCTGCATGAATTCTAATATCTTCTGCCTGGCCCTGTGTGCCACCTAATGGCTGATGTATCATTATCTCAGCATTTGGTAATGCAAACCTCTTTCCTTTTTCTCCCGCTGTCAATAAAAATGCTCCCATACTTGCAGCCATTCCTATACATATAGTTGATACATCAGGTTTTATATATTGCATTGTATCATATATTGCAAATCCTGCACTAACAGAACCACCAGGACTATTTATATATATTTGTATATCTTTATCTGGATCTTCTGCCTCTAAATAAAGTAATTGTGCAACTGTTAGACTTGCAGTTACATCATTTATTCCTTCTCCTAAAAATATTATCCTTTCTTTTAATAGTCTAGAATAAATATCATAGGATCTTTCCCCACGATTTGTCTGTTCCACAACAACAGGAACTAAAGCCATATTATCCCTCCTATAAAAGCTTTAAACAAATTTAGCATTCTCTAATAATAATTCAATGGTTCTATCTCTAACTATACCCGATTTTATATGATTCAAATCTCCCTTTTTCATATCTTTAATAAACTTTTCTACATCTTCTTGGTTATACTGTTCTGCAATTTTTTGTAACTCTTTATCTATTTCTTCTTCGGAAACCTGAATATCTTCTGCTTTTGATATTTCATCTAATACAAGATCAGTTTTTACTTGTCTTTCAGCAGATGGTCTTATCTCTTCTTTAAAATCATCAGCAGTTCTATTTGCAAATTGTAAGTATTGTTCTATATTTATTCCTTGCATTTGAAGTTGATGATCAAATTGACTTATTTCATTTTCTATTTGGTTATCAATCATAACTTCAGGAATATCTACTTCACTTAATTCTACAACCTTTTCTATTACTTTTGATTCTTTTTCTGCCTTTTCTTTTCTTTTTGCTTCATCTTCTAGCTTTTCTTTAATAGATACTTTAAATTCTTCTAAAGTATCAAATTCACTTACATCTATAGCAAACTCATCATCTAGCTCTGGTAGTTCTTTTTCTTTTACTTCGTTAATAGATACTTTAAATATTGCTTCTTTATTCTTTAAACTTTCTTCAAAATAATCTTCTGGAAATGTTACCTTTACTTCTATATTTTCTCCCTTTTTCTTTCCTATGAGTTGCTCTTCAAATCCTGGAATAAATTTATTTTCTCCAATTTCTATGGTCTGATTTTCAGCAGTTCCTCCTTCAAATGGCTCATCGTCTATAAGTCCTTCATAATCTATAGTTAGTAAATCGCCTTCTTTAGCTTCTCTATCTGGAGCTTCTATAATTCTTGCATTTGTTTCCTGAATAGATTTTAATTCATTTTCTACATCTTCATTTGTAACATTATACTCTACTTTCTCTAATTCTATACTTTTATATTCGCCTAATTCTACTTCCGGTTTTACAGTAACTTCTACCTTTATTAATACTGGTTTTCCTTTTTCAATTTCTTCTACATCAATTTCAGGGTAATCAACAACTTCAAGCCCAAGCTCATCAATTGATTCTTCATATACTTCTGGCAAAACAATATTTAATGCTTCTTCATAAAATATTTCTTCTCCATAAGTAATCTCAATAAGCTTTCTCGGAGCTTTTCCTTTTCTAAAACCTGGTATATTAAATATTCCTTTATTCTTTAAATATGCTTTTTGTACTGCTTTTCCAAACTTCTTTTCACTTATTTCCATAGTAAAAGTTACTTTATTATTTTCTTTTTTTTCCAATACTACGCTCATGTAAAGTTTCCTCCCTAATCCCATATTATGTAAAAAAACCAATGGTTATCCACTGGTTATAACAATCACATTAATTCCTAAATCTAGCATATATGATGATTTTACCAGATTCTTTTAATGATTTTTTACCTACTTAATAATTATAACATTTGTGGTTTCAATGTCAATATCTTTTTATTAAAACCACTATATATTAACCAACTTATTAATATTTTAATACACTATAGCAAAATATGTGAATCCTTTCATCTTATACATAAATAAAAAAGAGCTGCATATACTATATGCAACTCTTTATCTCATTATAAAATTTGTGAATATAAAAGTAAATGCTGCAAATATTAATATTCCACCTATTACTATGGGCAGCATTAACTGAAAAGCTGCTATAATCATAGCTAAAATATCAAGTCTAGTAAACTCATATGGGTCATCTTCATTTTTTTCTTGTATTTCTTCTAATAATTCTTTTTCTCTTTCCCTATTTTCTCTATTTCGCGAAATGACACGCCACAAAATGTTCTCCTCCTAAATTCCTAAACTCAGGTGCTTCATGTTTGCAAATATCTTTAGCATATACACAACGAGTATGGAATTTACAACCAGAAGGTGGATTTGCTGGACTAGGAATGTCTCCCTCCAATAAAATCCTGTTTTTCTTAGCCTCAGGATCTGGTACTGGAATAGCTGAAAGTAAAGCTTGGGTATAAGGATGTTTAGGACTGTCGAATAAAGCATTTTTATCTGCTAATTCAACCATTGTTCCTAGATACATAACACCAACCCTACGACTAATATATTTAACTACTCCTAAATCATGTGATATAAATAAATAAGATAAATTCATCTCTTCCTGTAAATCAGTAAATAAATTAATAATTTGTGACTGAATAGATACGTCTAAAGCTGAAACTGGCTCATCAGCCACTATAAAAGATGGCTCTAATGCTAAAGCTCTTGCCAAACCTATACGCTGACGTTGTCCTCCTGAAAACTCATGAGGATATCTATTTGTGTGATATCTTGCAAGACCGCAAGCTTCCATTATTTCTACAACCCTATCATCTAACTTTTTACCTTTTTTGTACAAACCATGTTCCACTAAAGATTCCCCTACAATTTCTGAAACAGTCATTCTTGGATTTAATGAGCTATAAGGATCTTGAAATACTATCTGCATCTCTCTTCTTAAAGCCTTCATTTCCCTTTTAGTTGCATTAAAAACATCTTGACTTTTATATCTAACTTCCCCCTCAGTAGGTTTTAAAAGGTTTAAAATAGTCCTTCCTGCAGTTGTTTTTCCACATCCAGATTCTCCTACTAGACCTAAGGTTTCACCTTCTCGAATAAATAAATTAATTCCATCTACAGCCTTTACATCTCCTACTTTTCTTCTAAAAACACCTGAGTAAACTGGAAAATATTTTTTTAAATTTTCTACCTCGAGTATTACGTCGCTCATTTTTTAGTCACCTCCTCGGCTCTAAAACATGCAACTTTATGACCTGGTGCAACTTCCCTTAACTTTGGTTGTCCTTTTTTACATTCTTCTGTTGCATATTTACATCTTGGGTGGAAATAACATCCTTTTGGTAAATATAAAGGATTTGGTACGGCCCCTTTAACATTTGCTAATTTTTCTCCCTCATCCACTAAAGAAGGCATAGAGCCCATAAGTCCAATAGTATAAGGATGTCTTGGGTTTTTAAATAGCTCATTAACCGAAGCATCTTCTACTATTTTCCCAGCATACATTACCACCACATGATCTGCCATCTCCGCAACAACTGCTAAATCGTGAGTAATAAGCATAATTGCCGTATTTAACCTAGTTTTTAATCCATTCATTAAATCTAGTATTTGGGCTTGAATAGTTACGTCCAATGCAGTCGTTGGCTCGTCAGCAATAAGAAGTTTTGGCTGACAAGCTAGTGCCATTGCAATCATAATTCTTTGTCTCATTCCCCCAGAAAGTTGATGAGGATATTCATCCACTATTTTTTCTGGTCGGGGAATTCCTACCATTTTAATCATTTCAATAGCTCTTTCTCTTGCCTGTGATTTTGTCATCTTTTGATGAAGTATTAAAACTTCAGATATTTGATGCCCTATTTTAAAAACAGGGTTTAAGGAAGTCATAGGTTCTTGGAATATCATTGAAATATCATTACCTCTTATATTTCTCATTTCTTTGTCAGATACTTTCAAAAGATCCCTGCCTTGAAAATTAATTGTTCCTTCAACAGTCTCGCCAGGATAATCTATTAATTGAAGTATAGACATAGAAGTAATACTTTTTCCACAGCCAGATTCACCTACGATCCCTATAGTTTCTCCTTCGTCAACGGAAAACTTAACTCCATCAACTGCTTTTACAACTCCATCATCTGTAAAGAAATAAGTCTTTAAATTATCTACTTCTAACAATTTGCCCATTCTTCTATCCCTCCTATCTATTTAGACTTAGGGTCAATTGCATCCCGTAAACCATCACCAAATAAGTTAATACTCATTACCGCCAAGAATATACATACTCCAGGAGGTATCCATAACCATGGGCGATTTTTCAATATATACATATTTCTAGCATTTTGAACTAAATTCCCCCATGTAGGCACTGGTGGTGTTACCCCAAGACCAAGGAAGGATAGACCAGCTTCACTTAAAATTGCGCTAGCCATTCCTAAAGTTGCACTTACTATTATATAGCCAAAGGTATTAGGTAATAAATGCTTCCAGATGATTCTACTATCCCTTATACCTAGTGCATGAGCTGCTTGCACAAACTCTTGCTCTCTTAATGACAATATTTGCCCTCTAATCATTCTGGCTAATCCCGGCCAACTTAAAAGCCCAATAATTAACATAACTATATACATTCTCTGTTCCGGCTTGACACTGGTACCTACAACAGCCGATATGGTTATAGCCAAAGGTAAAAATGGGAAAGACATAAATACCTCTGTTATTCTCATCAGTATATTGTCAACCCAGCCACCATAATATCCTGCAAGTCCACCTATTATTGAACCAATTAATACTTGTAGTATTACAGCAAAAAGTCCAACCTTCATAGATACTCTACCACCGTGAAGTATTCTGGCAAGATAATCTCTACCAAACTCATCAGTTCCTAACTTATGTTCTTTTGTTGGTGGCTGATTAGTTTTCGTAACGTCTATATCATTAGGACCATGTTTAGCTATTACGGGTGCAAATACAGATATTAATATCATAGCAACTAATATTACTAATCCTACTACAGCTACCTTTTTCTTTTTAAATTGTCTTACAAATAATTTCCATGGAGTAACAATTTCTCCTTCTTTATTACCCTCATTTCTACTAGTATCTTTTCTTCTTTTAGGTTTTAACTTTTTTTCTGGCTTTCCTTCTAGATTTTTCTCAGTCATTTATTGCCCTCCTTCCATTAATCTACTTT
>DATGTQ010000137.1 GCA_035301805.1 Tissierellales bacterium | reverse complement strand
AAACTTTTATTCCTTTCTTTAATAACTTATTTTTAATCTTTTTAGTCTTATATTCATCAGTAATTATCAACATGCTTCCACTAGATATTAATTTGTACGGATTTATTTCTAAAATATTAGCTATAGCCTTAGTTGATTCCAGTATAGGTATTGAACTTTTATAAGCCTTAATACCTTTATTTATTGCTTTAGCTCCTTCCCATAGAGCGCCTAATAGTCCACCTTCAGTTATATCATGCATATAGCCTACACCTATTTCACCACATATTTTGCCTTCTTTTACTACACTTATTTCGCTTCCTAATTTATTGGCCTCTTCTAATAATCTTTCATCTACTTTTCCCTTTAAATTTTCCTCCAATTCTTTACTCAGGATAGCAGTACCTTCAATTCCTGCATATTTAGTCATTAATACTTTATCTCCAACTTTTATTTCTTTAGGATTTAACATTTTACCTTTTAGTTGTTTGCCAATTACTGTAGTGGATATTACAATCCTATTAACGGCATCTGTTATTTCCGTATGCCCTCCTACTATTTCCACATCTAATTCTTTAGAAGCTTTACTAGCTTCTTCCATAATAGTTTTTAGATCTTCTTCAGTAGTCTTAGGCGGTGCCATAATTGTCATTAATACAGCTATAGGTTCAGCACCACTACTGGCTACATCATTACAAGATATATGTATTGCAAGGCTACCTATATCCTTTGTAGCCCCAGTAATGGGATCCGTAGATATAGCACAAACATATTCCCCAAAATCTATAATGGCATTATCTTCACCTATTCCTGCTTTTACTAAAACTTCTTCTCTTTTATTTTCTATATTTTCAAAAATTATTCTTTCCAATATATCAGATGGCACTTTTCCTATTTCCATATTTCTTCGCCCCCTTCAAAATCTTTTCCATTCCTAGTATATCACTTACTATTATAATCTACCAAATTTTCATCTTTTTTAATTCATTATATTTAAAATTTTATTGGACAAAATATTAGTAATACTTATTAGGGAGGATTCTTTTGCTAATAATTTGCTCTGAAAATTGTATCCACGAAGAGGAAGGGTTGTGTACTCTAAAACGAATATCAAATTCATCAAAAACGCCTTTGAAAGATTGTCCACATTTTGAAGAAAAAAATAAAAATAAAAATAGGGGCTAGTCTAGCCCCTATTTTTATTTTATCTATTAACTTGATTCTTCATTTATTTTTTTATCTTCTGAGTTAAATACTTCCTTGTCTAATTCTCCTTCTTTATGGGATATTATTAATGTACATATAGAGTCGCCAGTAATATTTACTGCAGTTCTTCCCATATCAACTAAACGGTCTACTCCCATTATTAAAGCAATTCCTTCAAGAGGTAGTCCAACGGATTGTAAAACCATAGATAACATAATAGCTCCAGCTCCAGGGACACCTGCTGTTCCTATAGATGATAATGTAGCAGTTAATACTACAGTTAATATAGCTCCAAAACCTAATTGTTGATTATATACTTGTGCTATAAAAAATGTAGCTACACCTTGCATAATTGCTGTTCCATCCATATTAATCGTAGCCCCAAGGGGAATAGTAAATGCCGCTATATTTTTAGATGCTCCTAATTCTTTTTCTGTAGTTTCTAAGTTTAATGGTACTGTTGCATTACTACTTGCTGTAGAAAAGGCTACGGACATAACAGGAAAGAATTTCTTAAAAAACTTTCTAGGACTTAATCCTGTAAAGCCTTTCAACATTCCAGAATAGATTATAGACGCATGAAGGATAAGGCCTAAATAGACGATTCCTACATATTTTAATAATGGTACTAAAGCTTTATAACCAACAGTAGCAAAAGTTTCAGCTATTAATCCAAATACTCCAATAGAAGCAAGAAGCATAACAAATCCTACCATCTTCATCACTAATTCATTTAACTGCTCAAAAATCCTAACAAGAGTATCTACTTTTTCTCCTAAAGCAGATAACCCAACACCTGTCAATATTGCAAATACAATAATTTGCAACATATTGCCTTCACCCATAGCAGCAATTGGATTATTAGGAATCATTTCATACAATATTTGAACTAAAGGTACCTTCTCTCCAATAGTAGGCTCCACTTCTTCTATAGCTGTTAAATCTAAGCCTACACCTGGTTTTAAAACAGAACCTAAAGCTAAAGCTAAAGTAATAGCCAAAGCAGTAGTTACTAAATAAAAAAGTATAGTCCTTCCGCCTACTCTACCCAGTTTCTTTACGTCCCCCATACTAGCTGTTCCATTAACTAGAGAAATAAATACTAATGGAACAACCATCATCATTATTCCCCTTAAAAAGACTTGCCCAACTAGTTTGAATACTCCATTAATTAATACATCTTCCTTAAAAACTCCATCAGGTAATTGATAAACAATTATTCCAACTATAATACCAATTATCAGACCCATAAAAATTTTCGTCGTCAAACCAATTTTCTTCTTCTCCACAGAATCTCCTCCTTACTGAATCGTAGAATCATAGATAAATTACTCCTATTATACTTCATGCCGAGCTTTTTATCAAGTTCGAATATTCTGACATGCGCAATAAAATTAAAAGAGAGATGCAGTAATCTCTCTTTTAATTTTATTCTTCAATTATCTCCAGTATCATTTTATTAGCTTTTTGCGGATTAGCTTTACCTCTTGTAGCTTTCATTACCTGCCCTACTAAATAGCCTAAGGCTCTATCTTTTCCATTTCTATAGTCTATTACCGATTGTTGGTTTTCATTTATTACTTTTTCTATAACTTCTTTTAATTCATCTTCATCACTTATTTGAATTAATCCTTTTTCTTTTACTATGGTCTTAGGATCTTTTCCTGTTTCAAACATTCCTTTTAAAACTTCTTTACCAATATTATTGCTAATCTTTCCTCCATTTACAAGTCCTATTAATTCTGCTAAAGTTTTTGGAGAAACTTGTATATCATCTATCTCTAATTCCTCATCATTAACCCTTCTTAAAACATCTCCCATAATCCAATTACTTACTTGTTTAGGATCATCACAATATTTTACTGTTTCTTCATAGAAATCTGCCAATTCTCTAGTATCAGTTAAAACCTCTGCATCATATTCTGGCAGATCATATTCCTCCATAAATCTTGACTTTTTTGCTTCAGGTAATTCAGGTAAACTTTTTCTAATCTCTTCTATCCATTCATCCTCTACATCTATTACTAATATATCTGGCTCTGGAAAGTATCTATAATCAGAAGCTTCTTTTTTCTCTCTCATTATTACCGTTTCATTTTTTACCTCATCCCATCTTCTAGTTTCCCTTATAGTATTTTTTCCTTCTTCTAATAGAGAAATATGTCTTTTTTCTTCATATTCCATAGCCTTTACTGCTGCGCTAAATGAATTTAAGTTCTTTAATTCAGTTACATTCGTCTTTTCACCAGTATTCTCATCTACTACATTTATATTTACATCACAGCGAAGAGAACCTTCCTCCATTTTACAGTCTGACACTCCTATATATCTTAAAGTTGCTCTCAATTTTTCCAGAAAACTTCTAGCCTCTTCAGGAGAATTCATATCTGGCTCGGTAACTATTTCAGCAAGGGGCACTCCACTTCTATTATAATCTAATAATGTATCATGGGCTTCAGTATGAACAGATTTCCCTGTATCTTCCTCTATATGAATCCTCATTAATCTTATCTTTTTCTTTCCTTCTTCTGTATCAATTTCTAAAAATCCCCCATCACATAATGGAGTTTCATCTTGGGAAATTTGGTAACCTTTAACTAAATCAGGATAAAAATAGTTTTTTCTATCCATGTTACTTTTATTTGCAATTTTTGAATTAAAAGCTATCCCCGATTTTATACCATATTCTACTACCTTTTTATTTAATACTGGTAAAGCCCCAGGTAACCCTAAACATACTGGACAAGTATGGGTATTTGACTCTCCACCAAATTCAGTAGTACAACTACAAAATATTTTTGTATCCGTCATAAGTTCTGTGTGTATTTCAAGGCCTATAATAGTCTTATATGCCATTTTCTTCACCCCTTAAACTTGGTACAATCTTTTCTATACCACTATTCTTCTCATATATATAGGCTACATTTAATAGAAGATCCTCTTTAAATTTGTCTCCAATAAATTGTAATCCAATTGGTAATCCATTAACATACCCACAAGGAACAGATATAGCACAAGTTCCAGATAAATTTATAGCAGCTGTTAAAGCATTTCTTAGATTATTTGAAATAGAGTTTTCCACATCTTTTCCTAAATCGAAAGGTAAATCTGCTGTAGTAGGAGATATTAATAAATCATATTTTTCAAAAGCCTTTTCAAAATCCTTAATAATTAAGGTTCTCACCTTTTGTGCCTTTTCAAAATATTCTTTTCGCTGTTTACCACTAAGAATATATGTACCTAGCATAATATTTTCTTTTACCTTCTCTCCTAAGCCTTCATTTCTACTATCCATATATAGTTCATCTATAGTAGAATAGTCTTCAGTTCTATATCCAAATCTTACTCCATCCATTCTAGCCATACTAGCACTAGCCTCAGCAGTAGATATTATTGAATAAGTCTCTAATACATAATTAAGATAAGGTAAGGACACTTCCTCTACTGTAGCCCCTAATTTTTCCATAACCTTAATACTATTTTTTATTTTTTCCTTTATTTCACCATCTAGACCTTCTCCAAAAAATTCTTTTGGTAGTCCAATTTTCATACCTTTTATATCTTTATTAATATTTTCTATATAATCTACTTGGTCTACACTAACAGATGTAGAATCTCTTCTATCGTAACCCGAAATTATATTTAAAAGAAATCCAGCATCTTCTACATTCTTAGAAATAATTCCTACTTGATCTAAAGAGGGTGCAAAAGGTATTACACCATATCTAGATATTAAACCATAACTAGGTTTAAAGCCTACTGTTCCTGTAAAAGCTGCTGGTTGTCTTACAGACCCTCCCGTATCAGTTCCAAGGGATATAGCTACTTCCCCTGTTGCTACTGAAACAGCTGAACCACCACTAGAACCTCCAGCAACTTTATTTAAATTATAAGGGTTTTTTGTAGAACCAAAATAGGAATTTTGAGTTGATGACCCCATAGCAAATTCATCCATATTAGTTTTTCCTATTATTATGCCGTCTTCCTCTTTTATTTTTTCAATTACTGTAGCATCATAAGGTGGTATAAAATTCTCTAGCATTTTTGAGCCACAGGTTGTATTCATATCTTTTGTCACAATATTGTCCTTTATTGATATAGGTATTCCTGCTAATGCTCCTACTTTTTCCCCTTTTGATATCTTTTCATCTATTTCCATTGCTTTTTCTAAAGCTTCTTTTTTATTTAATGTTATAAAAGCATTTAACTTTTCATCTACCTCTTCTATTCTTGTAAAATAGGTCTCTATTATCTCTTTACTAGTAACTTCTTCATTTTTTATTTTTTCAGCTAATTCTCTAGCTGAAAATGATAGTATATCCAATTTTTTCACCTCTCTAATCTAAAACTTTAGGTAATTTAAAATATCCAAATTGTTCATTTGGAGCATTTTTAAGGGCTTCTTCTCTGGAAAAGCTTTCCCCTATGACATCTTCTCTTAAATATTGATAATTATTATTTACCTGATAAGTCGGCTTTACACCTTCTGTGTCTATTCTTTGTATTCCGTCTATATATTCTATTCTTTCATTAAATGTTTCTGTAAAAAGTTCTATTTCCTCTTCACAAAACTTAAGCATTGATAATTTAGCAATATTTTTTATTTTTTCCCTAGAAATCAAATTTTTCTACCTCCTTTAAACATAGAATACTTCTTATATTTTACCACTTAAAGAACGTAAAAATCAAATAACAAAGCCTCTAATTTATAACTATTATAAATCCCTAGAATATTCTAGGGATTTCACCTTTATATTAAAATCTTTAATCTTTCCTCATCTATAATTTCTACGTCTAGTTCCACACCTTTATCATATTTAGAACCAGGATTTTTACCTACAATAATAAAATCTGTTTTTCCGCTTACACTTCCTGTTACTTTTCCACCCATCTTTTCTATTAAGTCTTTTAATTCCTTCCTAGTATAATCTTCTAGGGCTCCAGTTATGACTACTGTCTTATTAGTAAATATAGATTCTTCCACTATATCTTCTTCATAATGGGGTTTAACGCCTTCCATTAATAGTTTATCTATACTAGAAAGTATTTTAGGGTCATGGAAGATTTCTATAATACTTTCTGCTATTATATCACCTATATCCGGTACACTAATTAATTCCTCATAAGTAGCATTTTTTATATTATCTAAAGTCTTAAAATGTTTTGCTAAATCCCTAGCAGTTTTAAGCCCTACATTAGGAATTCCTAAAGCATATATAAAAGCGCCTACAGTAGTATCTTTACTATTTTCAATTGCTTCCAATAAATTATTAGTTTTCTTTTCCTTAAAGCCTTCTAATTTTATTAAATCTTCGTATTCTAATTCATATATATCCGGTATATCTTTTAAATCTAATTCCTCAAATAACTTTTCCGCTGTCTTTTCACTAAAACCTTCTATATCCATAGCATCCCTGCTGGCAAAATGGACCATTCTAGATACTAATTGAGGTTTACAAGATAGTGAATTCGGACAAAACATATGAACACCATCTTGTATTAATTCACTGCCACAAGCAGGACAATGGGTAGGTTTTTCTATTGGCTGTGTTTCCTCTTCTGTGTCCATTATCCCCATTATCTCTGGAATAACTTCATTAGATCTACGGACAAAAACTCTTGAATTAATAGCTACTTTTTTTCTTTGAATATCATCCCAATTGTTTAATGTGGCTCTTCTTACAGTGGCACCTGCTATTTCTACTGGTTCTAAAATAGAAATAGGTGTTACTTTACCTGTTCTTCCAACATTCCATCTGACTTCTAATAATCTAGTAGTGGTTTCCTCTGCTTCAAATTTATAGGCTATGGCCCAACGGGGAAATCTCATAGTATATCCTAATACTTCCCTGGTTCTTATATCATTTATTTTAATTACAATTCCATCAGTTAAAACATCTAAATTACCTCTTTCATCATTTAACTTTTCTATTTCTTCAACAACTTCTTCTATAGTGGAAAGTTTTTTAGCATAATCAAATACAGGTAATCTATTATCTTTTAAAAATTCTAGCATTTCTAAATGAGTATTAAACTCTTTTCCTTCTATATATCCTATATTGTAAATATACCCTACTAAATTTCTTTCTGAAGTTATTTTAGGGTCTAAATTTCTTAAAGCCCCTGCTGCTGCATTTCTTGCATTTTTAAGTGGTTCATCACTAGTTTTATTATAATCTTCAAGAGCAGATAAGGGCATAAGACCTTCCCCTTGAACCTCCATTACTCCATCAAAATCAATTTTTAAGGGAATATTTTTTATAGTCCTTATTTGGGGTAATATTGCCTCTCCAATGAATCCATTACCTCTTGTAGCACCTTGGACTAATTCTCCATTTCTATAGGTTAAATTTATAGTTAAACCATCAAATTTATATTCTAATATATAGCTTGGTTCTGGTAGTTTGTCTTCATGGCTTTCATTATATTGACTAATAAGTCTTCTCACCCTATTGTCCCAATTTCTTAACTCATTAAAGTTTTGGCTTTTATCCAAACTCCATAGCCTTCCTAAGTGAGTATGTCTTTCAAATTTATCTAATATTTCTCCCCCTACTCTTTGGGTTGGAGAATATGGATAAATTATATTAGTCTCCTTTTCAAGCATTGTTAATTCATCATAAAGCTTATCATATTCTTTGTCACTTACTAAAGGGTTGTCTAAAGTATAATAATGATAATTTAGTTCATTTATTTTATCTATGAGCTCTTCCATTACCTTTCTCTTTTCCTTCATTACAACACCTCCTAAATTACCTCAATGGGAGCTACAGAAAGAAGTAATTTTTTTAGTCCTTCCCTGTCAAAAGCTATAGTTATTTCTTTATCTCCACTACTATCTCTAATTTGGACTACTGTTCCTTCTCCCCATTTTTTATGTCTTATTTTATCCCCTACCTTTATATTGCCTTTACTCTTGCTAATAGTTTTTTCCTTTTTAAAACTATTAGCAAACCTTCTAATCCTTAAGGGACTGTCATCAAAACTTGTACTTTCTTTTTGGGGAGATTCCCCTCCACCTTTTCTATCACTACATATTAAATTATCTGGTATTTCTTTTAAGAATCTAGATGGAATACCATAAGTAGTTCTTCCATAAATTGTTCTCAATTTTGCATTTGTAATATACAATAATTCTTCTGCTCTAGTCATAGCCACATAACAAAGTCTTCTTTCCTCTTCTAGCTCATCCTCGTCCTCCATTGCTCTAGATATTGGGAATAAACCCTCTTCCATTCCCACCATAAATACTACTGGAAACTCTAACCCCTTGGCTGAATGGACTGTTAACATAGTAACTGAATTTTCAATATCCTCCGTTTTATCTACATCTGAAAGTAAAGATACAGAAGCAAGAAAGTCTTCTAATGTACCATCTTCATTTTGTTCTTCAAAGTCTACGGCTACAGAGACAAACTCTTTTATGTTTTCCAGTCTAGTTTGAGACTCAATATTATCCTCTTCCTCTAATTTTTTAACATATCCCGTTTCTTCTATTACCTCTTCTATAAAATCCTTTACGCCTATTAATTCTTTTAATGATATCAGTCTATTTATCATATCTATAAAAGAATTAAGATTATTAATGGCTCTTTTTGATAATCTTGGTATTTCTTCAACGCTTAATAATGCACTATATATACTTTCTCCAGTTCTATCTGCATATTCTTCTATTTTCTCCATAGTAGCATTGCCTATTCCCCTTCTAGGTACATTTATTATGCGTCTTAATGATATATTGTCTACAGGATTTTGAATTACATTTAAATAGGCTAC
The DNA here is from genome assembly GCA_035301805.1 of Tissierellales bacterium. Taxonomy (NCBI): domain Bacteria; kingdom Bacillati; phylum Bacillota; class Tissierellia; order Tissierellales; species Tissierellales bacterium. Next base: position 6,385 of record DATGTQ010000137.1, on the reverse strand, counting down.
TATATCTTTTATCTCTCTTCTATCGTAGAATCTTAGGCCCCCAACAAGTTTATAAGGTATATTTTTTCTCATAAATACTTCCTCGAAGGACCTAGATTGAGCATTGGTTCTATATAAAATAGAAAATTCTGAAGGATTATACCCTTTTTCCATAAGCTCTTCCATTTTATCCGCTACAAAATATGCCTCTTGATGAGAATCTGGTAAATTTTCTATAACTACTGGACTTCCTTTTTTATTGTCTGTCCACAGCCTTTTATCTTTTCTTTCATTATTGTTTTTTATAACATGGTTTGCCACTTCTAATATATTTTGAGTAGAACGATAATTTTGTTCTAGTTTAATAACATTAGTGTCTTCAAAATCTTTTTCAAAATCTAATATATTGGTAATATCTGCTCCTCTCCATCCATAAATGGAATTATGAACTACTATATCTTCGCAAATATATTGTCTAAAATTAGGAACTGAAATATCATATACAAACCCTTTATATTCTTCTACTATAGTTTCTTCTACTATATCTTCAATTATTTTACCATTTTCATATACTGGAATACTCATATTAGGTCTTATATGAGCAGCAGGCATATAAGTGAAATAAGTATTTTCTGTCAGATTTGCTTTTTGTACTATTTCTATCCCTTTATCTATTCCTTCTAATTTATTACCATATTTAACTGCAGCGTCATAATCCTTTCTCTCTGTTTCAACTCTCCAAGTATCCCTTTGCCCATCTCTTACAGGGAAACCTAAGCTTTCTATTCTATTTTTTAAATCTTCTCCACTAGTATTAAAAGAAATCCTATGACTATACCAGCCAGAGTCTAATCCTGTCTTACGTCCACTAAACATAGATATATTGACAATTCGTCTTGTAGTCTGTCCCCTAATAACTCCATTTGGCCTATAATAATGAGGATATTCTTCAAATAACAATAGATCATTCATAAGTCCTCCTACATTATGTTCCGTATCTACTTCTGAAAATAATCTATCTATATATTTTTGTTCTAAAGTCATATTTTTATGTGCAACTTGAAAAACTGAAGTAGGTATCTGATATTTCATAGAAAGTAATTGTTCATAAAACATTGCTTCCCCTTTGTTCTGACAAACTCTCAATATCCAAGCCTTATCTCCATGTTCTTGATTTAACCTAACCAAAAGTCCATTTACTATTTCTCCTTCTCTTGAGCTTACCCCTTGGGTTATACCTATTCTATAGCCTTTATCTTTCCTATACATTAAATATACATAATAAGTCCCTGATTCTGGATTAAGCTTTCCAAACATAATATGATTTGGAGTTACTTTAATAGTCTTACCTGTTTTAGTTTTTATTTTTATTATAGATCCTTCATATTCCTTCTTCACAATTTTTTCTACTGTACCTTCTGAAGTTTCCCCCTTACCAGAGGCAGAATAAATTTTATGGTTTTCTACTAAATTTTCAATTAAAACCTCTCCCTCTGGCGTAGTAATTTTAGATCCTTCCACAACACACTGGTCATCGTCGCCTACTACACATATATTTTTATACCTTCTAGCAAATAATCTTATAAGTTGATACTGAGGCTTATTTGTATCTTGAAACTCGTCTACAAATATATATCTAAATTTTTTTTGATAATATTTTAATATGTCTGGATTACTTTGCAATAATTCTACAGTTTTTAATATTAAATCATCAAAATCTAAAGCATTATTCTTTTTTAGTTTTTCCTCATAAAGTTTATATAGTTCCCCAACATTTCTAGAATAAAAATCACTATAATTTTCCTTAATATATAAATCTGGTGGCGTCATGCTATCTTTTAGATGACTAATAGCACTTAACATAGCCCTTTCATTATACATTTTATTATCTATATTTTTTTCTTTAATACATTCTTTCATAAGGGTAATTTGGTCATCTCTATCATATATAGAAAAGCTTCTTTCATACCCGATTTTGTCTATATCCCTACGCAATATTCTTACACATATTGAGTGAAATGTTCCTACCCACATACTATCTACATTTTCATTTAATAAATTACCTATTCTTTCTTTCATTTCATTGGCAGCTTTATTAGTAAAAGTTAATGCTAATATATTTCCTGGGAAAACATCATTTTCTTCAATTAAATATGCAACTCTATGGGTTAAAACTCTAGTCTTCCCTGATCCTGCCCCTGCTAAAATTAATAAAGGCCCTTCTGTATGAAGAACGGCTTCTTTTTGTCTTTCGTTTAAACCTTTTACATAATCCATTCTTTACCACCCCATTAAACATTCGTTTCCATTTCTTATTATATAATAAAGTTAATATATATTCCATTAAGTATATTAGTATTAAAATCATAGTATAAAAATCTAAAGGTTATTTTAATATTTTAGCTTATTTCTAAATAAAAATCCCATTTCAGGATGTTTTTAATGTATAATCCTGTTATAGAGATTTTTTTATATGGGGGAGATCTTATTGAAAAAAACAGTGAGAAGAATAATATCTATAGTATTAATTATTGTAGGGGTTTTTCTATTAATGACTCCTTTTATTACTGATATTATAATTAAATATCAATCTAAAAAACTTTCTAAAGATAATTTAACAGCAGAAGACATAGAGAAAAATAATAAAGCAGAAGTAGAATTTGATTTTTCTAGTATAGAAGATGTGGATATAAATACTGCTATGAACGTAGTTATTGAACCTGATGAAAGTCTTATTGTAGGTGAACTAGAAATACCAGATTTAAATATTCACTTACCTATATTAAAAGGCCTAACAAATTCTAATCTTTTAGCAGGGGCTGGAACTATGAAACCAGAACAAATAATGGGCCAAGGTAATTATCCTCTAGCTGGCCATATTATGAAAAATAAGGATTTATTATTTGGCAGTCTTATGGATATAGAGGTAGGTAATATAGTCACTATAACAGATAAGAAAAATGTATATAAGTATAAGATATACGATACTGTTGTAGTTCCTGATACTGCAATGGAAATGCTTTCTGATGAAGAAGCAGAAAAAAGAGGGAAACCAATTATATCATTGATGACCTGTTATTATTCTTCTAAAACTGGAAAGAGATTTTTTGCATTGGGAGAATTGTATGAAGAATGGGTACCAAAAGGAAGATTTGAGATTTCCCTTCAATAGAAGAAATCTCATCGTTTAATATTAATTCTCTTTAGAATTAATATTTCTTATTCACTTATAGAAAATAGTAAAGAGATTTTTCTCAGAAGAGAAAAATCTCTTTATTATTTTTATTCTTTTTCTACTTCTGCATAGCCTAATCTATCAAATACTATACTATAGCCATCAGCTCCATAGTTTAAAGATCTATTTATCCTACTAATTGTAGCAGTACTTGCCCCAGTCTTCTTTTCTATTTCATTATATGTTTTGTTCATTCTTAATAATTTTGCTACTTCAAGCCTTTGAGATATAGATTCTAGTTCTTTTATAGTACAAATGTCTTCAAAAAACCTATAGCACTCATCCATGTTTTCTAATTTAAGTATTGCCTCAAACAAGCAGTCTAGTTGGTCACTTTTTATTCTTGATTCATAGCTCACAAAGATATACCCCCTTATCTGAGTTTTGGCAAAAAAATCTAGGGCATTATTAGTACCCTAGATTTTTTAATTATATTAAAATAATCCTATTATAGTTCCATCTTCAAGTATATCCATTTTATTAGCTGCAGGTACTTTTGGTAATCCTGGCATAGTCATTATATTTCCAGTTAGTGCTACTAAGAATTTAGCACCAGCTGAAGCTTTTATTTCTCTAACTGTTACCTTAAATCCCTCAGGTCTAGCTAAAAGACTTGGATCATCAGAAAGTGAATATTGAGTTTTTGCCATACAGATAGGCATTTTATCTAAACCATTTTCTTCTATCTTCTTAATTTGTTTTTCGCATTTCTTAGTAAATTCTACACCTTCGGCACCATATACCTCTTTAGCTATTGTTTCTATCTTTTCTTTAATGGAGGCATTTGAATCATATAAAAGTTCAAAGTTAGATGGAGTGCCTTCTACAACTTCTACTACCTTATTAGCTAAATCTATAGCACCATCTCCACCTTTACCCCATACTTCTGTTAAAACTGCTTCAACACCTAATTCTTTACACTTTTCAATGACAAGTTCAATTTCTTTATCCGTATCAGTTGGGAACTTGTTTATTGATACTATTGCTGGTACACCAAACTTCTTAACATTTTCTATATGCTTTTCTAAGTTTCCAAAACCTTTTTCTAAAGCTTCTAAATTCTCATTACTTAATTCATTTTTTCCTACTCCACCATGATGTTTAAGTGCTCTAATAGTAGCAACTATTACAGCAGCATCTGGTTTTATATCTGCATATTTACATTTAATATTAAAGAATTTTTCTGCCCCTAAATCTGCACCAAATCCTGCTTCTGTAATTGTATATTCTGATAATTTCATAGCCATTTTAGTAGCTAGAATTGTATTACATCCATGGGCAATATTTGCAAATGGTCCTCCATGAACAAAAGCTGGTGTGTTTTCTAAAGTTTGAACCAAATTAGGTTTAATTGCATCTTTTAATAAAAGTGTCATAGCTCCATCAACTTCTAAATCTCTTGCAAAAACAGGTTCTCCATCATAATTATAAGCTACAAGAATACTTCCTACTCTATCTTTTAAGTCTTCTAAATCATTTGACAGTCCTAATATAGCCATTATTTCTGAAGCTACAGTTATATCAAAACCATCTTCTCTTGGAACTCCATTAGTTCTTCCACCAAGACCTACAACGATATTTCTTAAAGCTCTATCATTCATATCCAATACTCTTTTCCAAACAATTTCTCTTGGATCAATATTTAGCTTATTACCATGATGAATATGGTTATCAATTGCTGCTGAAAGTAAATTATGAGCAGTAGTTACGGCATGGAAATCACCTGTAAAATGAAGATTGATATCTTCCATAGGAACTACTTGTGCATATCCTCCACCGGCTGCCCCTCCTTTTATACCAAAACTTGGTCCTAAGGAAGGTTCTCTTATTGTTGTAATGGCTGTTTTACCAATTTTATTAAGCCCCATACTTAAACCAATATTTACCGTTGTTTTCCCTTCGCCAGCTGGCGTTGGATTAATTGCAGTAACTAAAATTAACTTTCCATCAGGTTTATCCTTCAATTCCTCTAATACATCTAAAGAAACCTTTGCCTTGTGATCACCATAAAGTTCTAATTCTTCCTCTGATAGACCAATTTTCTCAGCTACTTCTTTAATATGTAGCATTTTAGCTTCTTGAGCAATCTGAACATCTGTTTTCACACTAACTGCCTCCTTTTTAAATCTATTTCAATTATCCTTTATACAACTACTTAGTATTATACCAAAACTTTGGCATTTTTTGAAATGATTTTATACTTTCCTCTTTGGATTATAATACAATAAAAGGTTTTCCCAAAATATAAGGAGTGGTATAGTTACATACCACTCTCTAATTCTAATCCATCAAATGAGTCTCTAATATTTGTTCTCGTCTAAAGCCTTCAAGTCCTAGATAAAATTCTAAAGAGTTAACTATGTAATCCAATTTTATAGGACCTACCAACTCTGAACCAGTAACTCGTATTCCATATCGGGCTGCTTCTTGTTTTACTAACTCATAAGTTCTATACAATGGAGTCTTTCCACAGTCGAACATATTCATTGACACTACTACTCCATCTCTTTCTGGGAACTTTATACCTACTGCTCTAACAGTTGAAAAACCCCCACTTGGTCCTCTTACTGCTTTAGCAATTGCTTTAGCAATTCCCACATCTTCTGTGTCTAAGAATACATTATAAGCTGTTAATCCTTCTGTTTCAGCACTTACTATCGTTGCTCCAGTATGCGGATCTAACTTCCCATCAACACTTAAATCTGGTTTTCTTTTCTCATAATCAGGATGGTTTGAATCCTCAAGTAATGCTTTCAAACCTTCATATTGTCCTTTTCTTATAAAGGAAATACTTTTTTTATCTTCAGTTTTGGCATTTTCTGCCGAAAAGTATACAGGCTTTTTATACTTTTCAAATAATTCATTTCCTATTTCATCTGCCAATTCTACACATTCTTCAAGGGTTATATTTTTAAAAGGAAATATTGGTATAGTATCCTGAGAACCTATTCTTGGATGAGTACCTTCTTGTTCTTCCATATTTATTAGTTCATAGGATTTACCAGCCATATTTATTAATGCTTCTTTTAATGGTTCTGGTTCACCAATTACAGTAACAACAGTCCTGTTAAAATCATGTTCAGGTTCGTAACTTACTAGTGTAACCCCTTCTTTATTTCTAACTTCATCTACTACAGCTTCAATTACATCTTTTCTTCTGCCTTCACTGAA
>DATGTQ010000136.1 GCA_035301805.1 Tissierellales bacterium | reverse complement strand
TAGTCATTACTAGAGTTTTTGTTGTTATCCTTCTACTTGATTTTTCCATAATGGACACACCTCCTCTTCTTTAAGTGACAGATACTGTCACACTAAAGAAAAGAAGCTCTTTAATGAACAGCGGATGCGATAGTAGAAACGCAGTCTAATCGGCTTTCGTTTAAGAGCAACTTCCCATCTCTTAACACTTAACGCTCTCTACCTACTCTGTCTTATTCACTACAAAATATTATACAACATTATTTCACTTATGTAAACTTATTTCCTTTTTATCCCTAAGCCATCTAGTTAAATATCCAAATAACCCTATGGTAGCTAATATAATTAATATTACTGACATAAATCTATAGTATAGTGGATAAGACACAACATAAGACAAAACCCATAAGGCTATAGCTAAAATAAAGTATCTAATAACTTTATTTAATACGAAGAATCCTTTTCTTTCCTTTAATATTTTCTTTCTTTTCTGTTCTCGGCGGCTATGTATTAAATCTTCTATTTCCTTTCCTTGCGGATATAGTTCTAATTCTTTTAAAATCTTAGTTAATTCATCAAAGTTTATTAATATTAAATTTTTTAAACCTTCATTTCCAAGTTCTATTACTTCCTCAGTAAAGTATGTGTTTGTTATTACAATAGCCTTATCTATTTTCCCATCTTCTATTCCTTCAATAAGGTTATTTAATTCCCTTAAACTAATACTATGTTCTAAGCCCTTTTTAATAGATTTTACCCCGTATAAATCACCATCTATTTTTCCAATTAAATCTATATCTTTATTGTTACTTTCGTGAAAACTAGTATTATAATACCTTTCTAATATATCTTTGTTATATTCTAAAAATTCTTTATTACTTAAATTAATTATTTTTGAGGAAATTAATCTATTACTCATTTCTTTGTTTATATCCGCAACTTTTTGACTATATATTTTATTTTTTATTTTATAGCTAATGTAATTATATACTCCAAAAAGTATAATACTCATTATTAAAGATAAAGTCTATGTATTAGTATAATACAGCAAAGATAAATACAAAATTAAACTAATTAATATTTTAGAAAAAATACTATCTAAAAAAACTGCTTTTCTACTTTTCCCATCCTTCATTTTTTTCATATAAAAATTTTTTATTTGTCTCTTTCTCCTAGAATCTTTTATAAATTGTTTATAATCTTTATTAAATAATTTTTCCATTCCTTTCTCTCTCCTTTAGTAAATAACTTATTATTAATATTATTGACATAAATCCTATAAATAATAAGGTTATCTTACTAAATATATCCATAAAGAAGCCTTCGGGAAAAATTTGAATTAAAAAATCTTTTTCTGGATCTAATATCCAATAATCATTATTAAACAAAAGTAAATGAAAATATGTGAATAACTTGTCAAAATCTATGAAATATAATATAAACAACACTAATATGGAACCCAAAGATAAAATTGATGAATAAAAAAAAGAATTATAAAGATATTTTTTATCTTTCATATGTAAAAAAATAATTGCTATAGAACTAATAATAAGGGAAAGCCTTTTTAATATAAACCCTCTTTGAAAAAGAAGTTCCACATCTACTAAATGGATAAGATCCCTTTCACTATATTCTTCTTTTAACCTTAATTCTGAGTCTTTGTATCGTAGATAATTTAATAAATCTTCTGTTATAACCATAAGTTCTTCTGAATCTTTATCTACAACTTCCTCTATATTGTATTGCCTATATTTCTTTTCATAAAATTTTAAATCAAAAGTGCTAATTTCAATTATTTGAAGTAATATAAATATGGGAAAAAAGATAATTATAATAACAAAAAATATTCTGTTCATAAAACACCTCCTATTCTTATTGATATATACCCATATTTAATAATAATAACAAAAAGACCCGATATTCGGGTCTAAGCCATAGCTCTTTCTAATTTATCAATATATTTTATGGGAAACATTCGTAAAAGTTCTTTATATTGTTCTACTGTTAAACCTTGGACAGTAGTGTAAATTTCAATTTGTTCGTCTACACTAGCATTTTTAAATCTTTCTTTTATAGCTTCAAAATCAGGATTCATATCTATTCTACAACTCCTTTTTTGTTTTTCATATTATTATTATGTTTAACAAAAAAGATTTTATTCAAGAATAGATTCTATGTTAAAACATTCTAAAACTCTAAATCCTCTGGTATAGCCCAATTGTGATAGATTTCTTGAACATCATCGTTATCTTCTAATAAATCAATTAATTTAACCATACTTTCCTTTTCCTTATCGCTATCTAGATCTGAAGTATTTTGGGGAATATAGGACATTTCTGCCATTGCAAAATTATATCCCTTTGAACTTAATCCATCTCTTATATTATTAAAATCTTCTATACTAGTTATAATTTCAAAACCATTTTCATCACTATTAATATCTTCTACTCCTAATTCAATAGCTTCCATCATAAGTGTGTCTTCATCTATATCATCTTCTTTTTCTATTCCTAATAAACCTTTCCTTTCAAACATGAAAGATACACAACCAGTTTGTCCTAACTTTCCACCAAATTTGTCAAAGGCATGTCTTACATCAGATGCTGTTCTATTTCTATTGTCCGTTAAGCATGATACTAAAATTGCAATTCCTCCAGGTCCATAACCTTCGTACATTATATCTTCAAAACTATCTCCATCTCCAGAACCTGAAGCTTTTTTAATTGCTCTTTCTATATTGTCATTAGGCATATTTTCAGCCTTTGCCTTTTCAATAGCAGTTTTTAATGCAGGATTAAATTCAGGATCTGAGCCACCTTCTTTAGCGGCAACAGTAATATATCTACTAAGTTTTGTAAAAATTTTACCTCGTTTTATATCCTCTTTACCTTTTTTTCTTTTTATGTTTGACCATTTAGAATGACCTGCCATACAAAAACCTCCTTCAATTATAACATTAATATATTAACATAAATTAATAATTTTTACACTATATTTTTAACAATCCTATTTTATTCTTTAATTTTTTATATACTTTATTTCTTATAATTATAAACTGGTGGAAACTTTCTCTTGTGCTCACTATTCTTATTCATTTTATCAATTCTTTCCTTTACATTTTTGGAAGCATTACCAGTTCTAATATAATTATCTAATACTTTATAACTAAATCCCATTTCTTCTTCATCAGTTTGTTCTTCCCATAAGCCAGCACTTGGTGTCTTATATATAATTTTCTTTGGTACTCCTAAAAAACTTGCCATTTCTTGTACTTCCTCTTTTACAAAAGATGCAATTGGTAAAATATCTGAACCACTATCTGCATGTTTTGTAAAGTATCCTACTTCAAATTCACTTTTATTAGTTCCACCTGCTACTAAATAATTATTTAGCTGAGCAAAATAGTAAAGAGTGGTCATTCTTAATCTAGGCTTTACATTTGCTTTTGCCAATTGATCATAAGTAGAAACCTCTGTTGACTTTAAAAAAACATCATATGTATCAGATAAATCTACTTTTTTTGTTTTTAAATTTAATGTTTTGGCTACTAATAAGGCATCCTTTTCATCTTCAGGATTACTGTAACAAGGCATAATAATACCTAAAGAATTTTCTGGGAAAGCTTTTTTCGCCAAAGCAGCAACTAAGCTAGAGTCAATACCACCACTTAATCCAAAAACTAGACCTTTTCCATTAGCTTCTAATACTTTTTCTTTTAGCCAATCTATTAATTGACTACATACCTTATCTATATCCTTCAATTTCCATCCTCCATCCTACATATATCTTATGTACTTATATTACTTTATACATTCATTCATAGTATGAATAATACTATAAGAATAAATACAATATATTTTGACAAACTATTCTTAATTAAATAAATAATTTTCCCATAATATAATTATAACATAAAGGAGTCAGCATGGATAAAAAGTTGTTAAATTTATTATTAATAGGCTTTATTGCTGGTTTAGCTAATGGATTATTCGGTTCAGGTGGTGGTACCATAATAGTTCCTGCCCTAACCTATATTTTAGATGTAAAAGATCATAAAGCCCATGCTACAGCCATATCTATAATACTTCCCCTTACTATTATTAGTACATTTATATATTTAAAAGGTAAAAGTATTCCTCTTGATATAGGTTATAAAGTAGCATTTGGAGG
>DATGTQ010000135.1 GCA_035301805.1 Tissierellales bacterium | reverse complement strand
TAAATATAAAAAAAGTCAATTATTTATAATTACATTTATAGTTGAAAATCTTCAAATGTTAATTATACTTTTAATAGCTAGACCTTTTGATGATGCATTATTTCTTGTAAAAAGTATATTTTTACCTATGACATTGTTTAATTCTATAGGAATGGTATTATTTGTAGAAACTTTTAAAAATATAATAAGAGAGCAAGAACAAAAAGTTGGTAAAAAAGTAAGTTTAACTTTTGATATTACTAAAAAATGCTTACCAATTCTACAAAGGGGAGAATATAACTCAGAAAACTGTGATCAAATTGGAGAAATTATCTTGGACTTTTCGAATGATTTAGGAGTAGTATTTACTGATACAAAAAAGATCATTAGTACAAAAGGAGAAATTGAGTTTTCCAAAGATAAGAATAATCTTATGCCAGAGATCGGGCAAAAAGTATTAGATGAAAGTAAAATAGTGGTTGCAGAGAATTCAAAAACAGGTGATTTATTTCATGAACCATTAAAAGAAATGATAGCTATAGGTTCACCTTTAGTTAAGAATCACAAAACATTTGGGGCTATGATCATATTATCAAAAAAATATAGAATTTCCTATGATTCACAAATCCGTTTTGCTAGCGGTTTAAGTGAGCTATTATCTACACAGTATGAATTAGCTGATATGGAGAAGCAAAAAGATTTATTAGTAAAGGCAGAATATAAAGTATTACAGTCTCAAATTAATCCACACTTTATATTTAATTCTTTAAATACTATTAGTTCTTTTATAAGAGAAAAACCATCAGAAGCGAGGGAACTTTTAATAGCACTATCAACTTATTTTAGAAACTCCATAGAGACCAGAGATGGGCTTGTGAGTATATATGAAGAAATGGAATATGTAGATGCTTTTTTACAATTGGTCAAAGCAAGATTTGGTGATAGATTAGATATATCTATAAATATACCAGAAGAATTAGATTATATGGTACCTTGTTTGATAGTTCAACCAATAGTAGAAAATGCGGTTATACATGGTGCCATGAAGAGAAAAAATGGTAAAGTGAGTATTACAATAAATGAAATCGGTAAAGGGATTAGAATTTCAATAAGAGATAATGGATATGGAATACCAAAAGATATTATAGAATTATTAGAGGATGATGAAATTAGTGATGATAGTATAGGTCTTGCTAATGTAGACAGAAGACTTCGTTATATATATGGGGAGGAAAATGGCTTAGACATTTTATCAACTTCATATGGGACTATAGTTAATATAAATATTAAAAGAGATCAGGTTTCAGCAATGGTGGGCTGAAAGGAGATGGGCTAAATGAAAATAGCTATAATTGATGATGAAAGACCAGCGAGAAGTGAATTACAATATCTTATTAATAAAATTATACCTAATGTAGAAATTGTTGAATTCTCAAATGGAGAAGATGCATTAAATATAATAATGGAAGAAAATTTTGATATATTATGTATTGATATTAATTTAGGAGATATTAGTGGTATTACACTTGCATCAACTGCTAGAAAAATTCATCCAGATATTGAAATAGTTTTTGCTACAGCTTACAATAATTATGCAGAAGATGCTTTTAATGTAGAGGCATTAGATTATCTTCTTAAACCTTTTTCAGAAAGAAAAGTCAAAGTAATGTTAGATAAATATAATAAAAAACATGAAAAACAACAAATTAATATTAATATTTCGAAAATACCCTTAAATACTGATGGGAAAATAATTCTTATAGAGATTGATTCTATTATTTATATTGAATCACAAAACAAAAATTGTATTATTCATACTAAAGATAATAAATATATAGATAATATACCTTTAAAATCATTTGAAGATAAATTAAAACCTTATGGCTTTTTTAGAATCCAGAGGAGTTATCTTATCAATACAAGATATATAAAAGAAATATATCCATGGTTTAATAATACACATTGTATTAGAATGGAATATTGCCAAGATGAAAAATTACCAGTAAGCAGAAATAAAATTGGTAAATTAAAGGAATATTTAAAAATTTAACACTTAATATCATACAAGTTACTCCACGATATACGCGTTTTACTCTAAAATGTTAGAAAGAACCTTTATATATGATATTCTGGAGTTAAGATATAACTAGGGAGGGATGTTTATGATATTATTTATTATTGGCTTGTTAATGTTAATAGTTGGTGGACATATCTATGGAAAGTATTGTGAAAAGGTATTCCAACCAGATGATAGACCAACGCCTGCAATAACTATGGCTGATGGTATAGACTATGTAGTAATGCCATCTTGGAAGAATAAACTTATAGAATTACTTAATATTGCAGGTACAGGGCCTATTTTAGGACCTATACAGGGAATTCTCTTTGGACCTATAGCCTTTATTACAATACCTATAGGCTGTGTATTTGCAGGCGCATTACATGATTATTTTGTAGGTATGATATCTGTAAGAAATAAAGGAGCACAAGTTCCTAAAATGGTGAGAAAATATTTAGGAGCAGGAGCTACTAAGGTATATACTGTGATTATATGGTTACTGATGCTTTTAGTAGGAGTAGTGTTTATGTATACACCAGGAGATTTAATAGTTGGTGACATTCTTGGAATGGATGTTAATAGCAACATAATTTGGGGAGTTTATATTGCGATTTTATTCTATTACATAGTTTCAACAATATTCCCTATAGATCAGATTATAGGACGTATATATCCAATATTTGGTGGAATATTAATAGTATCTGCTGCTGGAGTTTTAGTTGGAATCTTTATGGATGGAGGAGCAAGTTTTGCAAATCTACCAAAAGGCTTATTATTTGAGCATCCTACAGGTCAGGCATTTATTCCAGTATTTTTTATTACAGTAGCATGTGGTATAATGTCAGGATTCCATGGAAGTCAGGTAACCTTAATATCAAGAACTATGAAATCAGAAAAGGAAGGTCGTAGAACCTTCTATTCTATGATGATATGTGAAGGTTTAATTGCTATGGCTTGGGCTGCAGGTGCAATGGTGTTGTTTGGAAGAGGTATACCAGTAGATACAGGTGCTACAGAAATGGTAGGAATTATTTCAAGAGAATTCATGGGTAATATTGGTGGATTAATAGCGATAGCAGGTGTTATTATTTTACCTATAACTTCTGGTGATACTGCTTTTAGGTCATTAAGGCTTATGATAGCAGAACAATTTGATATAGATCAAAAAGATGCTAAAAATAGAGTTAAATTGTCACTTATAATATTTATACCAGCAATAATAATACTTGTATATGCTAAATTATCACCAGATGGATTTAATCTATTGTGGAGATACTTTGGATTTACTAATCAGTTAGTAGGAGTTTTTGCTTTAGCAATGGTTACAGTTTATCTTAAAGCATCTAATAAGAACTATTTTATATCTTTATTGCCAGGTGCCTTTTATTCATTTATAGTAACAGCCTATATTTGTCATGAAAGCCTTGGTCTAGGTTTAGAAGCAAGAATAGGTGGACTGTTTGGATTATCTCCTGAAAGTTATGCCATTTCATATATAATAGCGACTATAATAACGATAATTTTTTTAGTATATGTTCCAAAGATAGCAAATAAGAGAGAAAAAGTAATTTTAAGCTATGATCAAACTAAATAAGTAATAAACAAATAGGACCTATATAGGTCTTATTTGTTTATATTTTATATAATAGTGATACAATATATGGAAGGAAGATATATAGTAAATTTTATAACGGATTGTAAAAAATATTAGATTTAAATATAGGGCAGATAAGATAGGTGAGAAAATGCAAAGAAGAAAATATTTAATAATCCTTATA
>DATGTQ010000134.1 GCA_035301805.1 Tissierellales bacterium | reverse complement strand
AAATTGATATAATAATATAGTTTCTAAGTATTCTAAAAATATCCAAAGGCCATTGGAAAGGTAATTCTTATTTTATTAATAATAGATTTAAGAAGTGTAAATAACTATTTTAAGGGAATACAATATTATATAATATTAATTGCGGAGGGAAGATTATGAGACTAAAAAAGAAAGTTTTAATATATTGTTAAGTGTGGTTTTTCTTTAATAAATTATATAAAAAATTTAAAGAGCAAAATCTATGTGTTTAAATACACTGTTATTTTTAACACTGGGATGAAATAGAAAGGGTGAAAAAATGAACAATATGATTTTTGCAGAATGTGATGTAGTTAATTTAGCAAAAAAATATGGTACACCATTATACGTAATTTCAGAAGATTTCATTGTAAATCGAATTGATGAAATCAAAAATAAATTTTTATACAAATATGAAAATACTTATGCTGTATATGCAAGTAAAGCGTTTTTGACAAAGGAAATGGCTAGAGTTATTAAAAGAGAAGGTTTAGGTATGGATGTAGTATCTGGTGGCGAGCTATATACAGCTTTGGAAGTTGGCTTTCCTATGGAAAAAGTTATTTTTCATGGAAACAATAAAAGTTATGATGAACTAAAAATGGCAATTACTAATGATATTGGAAGAATAGTAGTAGATAATTTATATGAGCTAGAATTAATTGAGGAAATTTCAGAAGAATTTAATAAAGAAGTAAAAATATTGTTTAGGATTACTCCAGGTGTTAATAGTGATACTCATAAATATATTCAAACAGGGCAAGTAGACTCAAAATTTGGAATACCCCTTAATGGAAAAATTCTTAAAAATGCAATTGAAAAAGCAATGGATTCCAATAATATAGACCTACTTGGCTTTCACTTTCATATAGGTTCTCAAATTAATACAAAAGATTCTTATATGGAAGCCATAAGAATAATAACAAGCTTAATGAAGAAAGTCAAAGAAGAGTGTAATTTTGATACTGTTGAATTAAATGTTGGTGGAGGTTTTGGGAGAAAACTAATAGAATATTATACTGATGCCATTATGGAGGAGTTAGAAAGTTATTGTAATAAGTATGAGTTGAAAAGACCAACAGTTATAATAGAACCAGGTAGATGGATTATTGAAAAAGCTGGTATTACTCTTTATACAATAGGTTCTATAAAAGAAATACCAGGTGTTAGAACCTATGTGTCTGTAGATGGCGGAATGCCAGATAATCCAAGACCAAGCCTATACGGTGCAAAATATAATGGTGTAATAGCAAATAAAATGAATTTAGAGTCTACAGAACTTGTGACTATGGCTGGTAAATGTTGTGAGTCTGGAGATATATTAATCTGGGATTTGAAAACACCTAAAGTGGAACAAGGAGATATACTAGCTATTTTATATACAGGGGCCTATAATTATTCAATGGCTAGTAACTATAATAAACTACCAAAACCAGCAGCAGTAATGTGTAGCAAGGGAAAGGACAGGCTAATAGCAAAAAGGGAGACCTACGAAGATATGCTCAGAAATGAAATATAAGTCGAAAGATTGAGAAAAAAGGACTGTCCTTCTTTCTCACTTTAAAAAAATACTTTAATAAAAACACACTAGATATGAAGAAAGTTTGCCTTTATATCTAGTTTTTTGTTTAATAAATTATAGAAAGTTTTTATATTAAATTTGATATATTAGCGGTTACATGAATAAATGTAAGAAAATATATTCAGAAAACATAATATTCAGAAAAAATGCAACCTTGCAAAAAATGTGATTATAGTGTAATATTGATGTAAATATATTAAGCAAAAAATGTCGTGGTTTGTAAAATGATATAAAGCATTAAAGTTGTACCTTAAGACATATAGATATATATATGTATATAGTTTAATTTTGTATTTATGTCTCTATTTTTTAAGGAATCAGATAGTGGCATAATTTATCTTCAAAGCTATTCTCAAAAGTACAAAGACAGAAAATTGAAATTATAGATTGAATATTAAAAGGACATAGCAAAATAAAGAATTTACAATTATTTAAATTTATAAGTCTTAAGTCGTGAAATTTAAATCAGGGTGCTTTTGATAATATAAAAATTATTTTTTTGAATAAGACTATAGCATTAATAGAAACAATAGATAAATTTAGCTGTTAGATGAAACTGGCATAGAATTTTCCTCTTATTTTTAGCTTAGTTATTCATCGAGGATTATTTAATATATTCAAAATAGGGGATTCTGGCCATTTCAATATAGTATAATGCAGTATTTACGTAAGATACAGCATTATGCAATTAACTAATTTAATAAATTGAAGGGGGAGGTAACGTGTTTAGAAGTAAAAAAGTTCTTATTTTGTTAGTTGTATTATTAAGTTTAACTGTTGCTTTATCAGGTTGTAGTGGGAAAAAAGATGCATTAGTAGTAGCCCAGGGTTCGGACGCAAAAACATTAGACCCACATGGATCTAATGACCAGCCTTCATCTAGAATCAATAGTCAAATATATAATACTTTACTTGATATGGATGAAAATATGGAAATAGGGCCAGGCTTAGCAGAGTCTTGGAAAAAAATCGATGATGAAACTTGGGAATTTAAATTAGTAGAAGGTGTTAAATTCCACAATGGTGAAGAACTAAAAGCAAGTGATGTAAAGTTTACTTTTGAAAGAATGATGGAATCTAGTGAAGTGGCTCATATCGTTGAAGCCTTAGAATCAGTAGAAACACCAGATGATTATACAGTAATATTAAAGACTGAATATCCTTTTGGACCATTACTTGCTCATTTAGCTCATCCAGCTTCTTCGATATTAAATGAAAAAGCAGTAACTGAAGCAGGAGATGACTATGGACAAAAACCAGTGGGAACAGGACCATATAAGCTTGAAAACTGGGAATCTGGAGATAGTGTAACTTTAGTTAAGTTTGATGATTATTTTGGAGAACCAGCAAAAACTGGAAAGGTAATATTCCAAAACATTGAAGAAGGGAACAATAGAACTATTGGTTTAGAGTCTGGAGAATTAGATATAGCCTATGATATTGAACCGATAGATTTACAAAAAGTAAGAGATCATGAGAGCTTAGAATTAATTGAAGAGCCATCTTTATCCACTTCATATATTGGTTTTAATACGGAAAAAGAGCCTTTTGATGACCCATTAGTAAGAAAAGCTTTAAACTATGCAGTAGATGTAGATGAAATAATAGATGTGGTTATAGAAGGAGCAGGTCATAAAGCAGTATCACCAATTAATGACGATGTATTTGGTTTTAATTCTGATTTAGAGGGATATGAATATGATCCGGAAAAAGCAAAGGAATTATTAAAAGAAGCAGGATATCCTGATGGTTTTGAAACAACATTATGGACTAATGACAATCCGGTTAGAGGTAGAATTACTGAGATTGTACAAGCACAATTAAAAGAGGTAGGTATAAAGGTAGAAATAGATACATTAGACTGGGCTGCATATTTAGATAGGACAGCTCAAGGTGAACATGAAATGTTCATTTTAGGTTGGGTAGCTGTTACGGGAGATGCAGATTATGGATTGTATCCATTATTTCATAGTTCTCAACATGGTGGGGCAGGTAATAGAACTTTCTATACTAATAAAAAGGTAGATAAGCTTTTAGAAAAGGGTAAAAAATCTGTCGATGAAGATGAAAGATTAAAAGCTTATCATGAAGCTCAGGAAATAATAGTAGATGAAGCTCCACAATTATTCTTATATTTCCAAACTCAAAATGCAGGCTTACAAAACAATGTTAAAGGATTTAAGTTACATCCGGCAGGCCATCATTTATTAGATAAAGTAGAAATAGACTAAATAAATTAAAGGGCTATGGCCACATAGCCCTTTAGCAACATATATTGCCTTACTTCAAGGAGGTTTAAATATGCATAAATATATTTTTAGAAGGATCCTTTTATTAATTCCAGTAATAATAGGGGTTACCTTTATAGTCTATACAATAATGTATTTAACCCCTGGTGACCCGGCTCAAATTATTTTAGGAGAGAATGCTCCAGAAGAAGCAGTTCAAAAACTTAGAGATGAAATGGGTTTAAACGATCCTTTTATTGTCCAATATTTAAGGTTCTTAAGGCGAGCGGTAAAAGGAGACTTTGGTAGATCTTATACTACGAAGAGACCAGTTTTTGATGAGGTTTTATCTAGGTTTCCAGCCACATTAAAGTTAACCATCGCCGGTATGATTATAGCAGTGGCCATAGGCATTCCTGTAGGTATAATATCTGCTACAAAGCAGTATTCGGCAGTAGATAGTATTAGTATGATACTAGCCTTGTTAGGAGTTTCGATGCCAAATTTCTGGTTAGGACTTATGCTTATACTCTTATTTTCAGTTAGATTAGGTTGGCTTCCCTCAGGAAGAGATATGGGATTTACTAGTTTAATCCTACCGGCCATTACATTAGGGACAGGTGTTGCAGCCATAATCACTCGTATGACTAGATCGTCAATGTTAGAAGTTATTAGACAAGACTATATTAGAACTGCTAGGGCAAAAGGTGTCGAAGAAAAAAAAGTAATAAATAAACACGCTCTTGGTAATGCACTAATTCCAGTTATAACCGTTGTAGGGTTACAATTTGGATATTTATTAGGGGGAGCAGTCCTTACAGAGACTGTCTTTTCATGGCCAGGAGTAGGACGATTAATGGTTGAGGCAATTAAGCAAAAAGATACACCCACTGTACTAGCATCTGTTATTTTTATGTCAGTGGTCTTCAGTATAGCCAATCTTTTGGTAGATATACTATATGCATTTATAGATCCTAGAATTAGGTCCCAGTATAGTAAATAGTCTGATAAAAGGAGGTTTTTTTTGAATGCCAAATGATGTAGCTAGTGAAAAAAGTGAAAAAAAGCTGGTAGAAACAAAGAAAAGGAAAAATCAAAGAAGTGAAGTATGGCGGAGATTAAAGAAAAGTAAAATGGCAATGGTAGGTTTAGTTATTTTAATAGTGCTCATATTATTGGCAGTATTTGCTAATGTAATAGCTGATTATGATGAAATGGCTATAAAACAAAATACATCTAGAAGGCT
>DATGTQ010000133.1 GCA_035301805.1 Tissierellales bacterium | reverse complement strand
AATAAATTAATATCATTTCCTTATGTTATATTATCTCTACTACCATTTATCAAAATGCACTTTACTTTCATCATATCTATCTATAACTCTTTTTTCTTCAGCTTTTTCTCCTACTACAATTAGACCAATAGGTAATATATTTTCTGGTAGTTCTAATAATTCTGACATAGGACTAGTTAGTTTCTCTTGAGAATAAAGTCCACACCATACTGCACCTAAACCTAGACCATGGGCTGCTAATAAAATATTTTGTATAGAAGCTGAACAATCTTCTACTAAAAAACCTCTCTCAGGTTGTTTCTCTTTATCTCCACATACAACAATTCCACATCCTGCATTAGGTAACATTTGTGCATATTCATGAAATTTTGTAATTTTTTCTATAACTTTTTTATCTTTTATTACAACAAACTCCCTTGGTTCAAAATTATGGGCTGAAGGTGCTTGAAAACCTGCTTTTAATAAGGTTTGTAAATTATTATCACTAATTACTTCACCGGTAAACTTACGAATACTTCTTCTTGAAAAAATAGCATCTAAAACATCCATTTAAATTATCTCCCCTTTTATAATATTAATATTAGTAAATATAACCAAAACCCTTGATTATATTATAGCATATGATAAAAGAAACGATTGTATTAAGTAATTTTATTACCTAATACAATCATTTTATCTACATAAATATTGATATAATTAAAGGATTAAATATTGTAATTAGCCAAGCCCCCACTACTGGTACTATAAATAATACGGGAGGAATAGCCCCTTCTTGTTCAGTAAAAGCTTGGATATTTGACATAGTAGACGGTGGATATCCTATACTAAATCCTACTATTCCAGAGGCTACATATAATGCTAATAAATTTTCTTTATATAATTTAAATACTATTTTATAAGCAAATAGCATGAGCAAAGCTGCTTGAATCAATACTATTAAATAGTCTTTGAAAGATAAAGCTTTTATAGTATTGAAATTTAGTAACATAAAGTTTAAAACTAATAACATAGACAAACTAAAATTACCTAGTAAATTAATTTTAGGATTTTCCAGCTTTCTTTCTTTAGAATTACAAAATAGATTATTGAATATTAGTCCTGCTAATACTCCTCCTCCAGCAGGATTTATATATTTTCCAAAACCTAATTTTACTGGTAATAATCCTATAAAGGTAAGTCCTAAAAAAATTGTTATATATTTTAAAAATTCCATTGGATTAAAAGTAGGTGCAGGAATCTTTATAGTATCTTTAGTATCCATCTTGTTTCTGAATAATTTAAACATAATTGCTCCACATATTGTTCCTACTAATATACTTAATACAGATATTCCTTTAAATATAGCTATAGTTTCATCTCCTAAACCTTCTAACCCTTGATAGGTGTTCATAAGTGTGTGATCCCCTAAAAAGGCTGCAGAACCTAAAATCACAGGATTATATGGTGCACTACCAAATATTTTAGTAGCTAATAAACCAACTATATTTTGTCCAAAAGCTATAACTATTGTTAATAATAAAAAGAACATTTGATTTCCAATATGTTTTTTAAAAACCCTTCTATCTACTCGTAGCCCTATGGATACAAAAAATCCAGAAACAAAAATAGGTATTAAATTATTAGCTGGAATTATATTTATGATATTTAAGCTAGTTAAAATTGAAAATATAATACCTCCAATAAAAGGAGCTGGTATATAATATTTTCTAAAAAGTTTTATATTTCTTTGTAGAAAATAACCTAACTGTAATACTATTACAGCTAAAAGTATAGTTTCTAACCCACCTAACTCAATCTATTCAACCTCTACCTGTCCATCTTCAATTAGCTTTTCTGCCACATATGCTGCAACTTCTCCTGTTATTTTAATACAATGTTCCCTTCTTTCAGGACTTTGGAAATTGTCTCCTGCCCATTGTCTAGTTATTACTCGACAACAAGTAGACTTGTACATATCCTTTATATAATCATGTAGACCTGCTGCCATCGGAAACATTTTTTCATTCATTTCTTCTCCATGAACTCTGCCATAAACCATACCTAAAGCCATTTCACCACCACTTACTGCACCACATAAGCATCCTGATTTTCCTATACCTATAGGAAATCCTGAAGCCATTTTAACAATTTTTTCATCGTAAGGCTTACCTAATAAATTATTAATTGTTTGAACAACTGATTCTGAACAAAAAAATTCTCCCCTTGCAAAATATCCTTCTGCTTCTTCTCTAACTTTAATTAATAATTCTTCTTTAGTCATTTTAAATACCTCCCTTTTTCTTTTACCATCCTATATACTACATGCTTTAACATTATATTTCAAATTAATAAAATTAATATTATTTATTTATCTATTAATTTTATTAATAGTCTGAATTTTAAAACTTCATAAACTTATTTATATACAATTTTTATAAGAATCAAAAAGCTTATTTATGTTGTACCTTCTATAACACAATAATTACTAGTAATATAGCTCTATCATATTGGCAAAAAATATTCACAGACAAAAACCTGGTTAGTCCTTTTTTTAATATATTAGTACATAATTTGGCATATTAAATATATTAGGTAACTATTACAAAACAGCTACTGCTCTATCCAAAATATATAGTGAAAATAATTAGCAAAATTGCATATAGGATATTGGTATAATTCCATAAAACAATCTTGCCACTAATAATCTTGTATTATATTTAATTTAACATCACATTAAAAAACATATTATTTAATGGTGGCTAGAATAAATAGTGAAAAGCTAGCAAAGTAGTATTAACCCTTGCTAGCTTTTTTAATCTATATTTTATATAATTATCAACTTTATTAAAATTCTGCTGAACCAACAGTTCTTGGGAAAGGTATTACATCTCTAATATTTTTCATACCTGTTAAATACATAACTGCTCTTTCAAATCCAAGACCGAATCCAGCATGTTTTACTCCACCATATTTTCTTAATTCTAAATACCACCAGTACTCTTCTTCATTCATATCTAATTCTTCCATTCTGGATTTTAAAATATCCATTCTCTCTTCTCTTTGACTTCCCCCTACTATTTCGCCAATCCCAGGAACTAACAAGTCCATAGCTGCTACTGTTTTTTCATCGTCATTTAATCTCATATAAAAGGCTTTAATATCCTTTGGATAGTCTTTTACAAACACAGGCTTTTTAAATACTTTTTCTGATAAATATCTTTCATGCTCTGTTTGTAAATCTAGTCCCCATTCTACTGGATATTTAAAATCCTCACCTGATTTCTTTAAAATGTCAATAGCTTCTGTATAGGTTATACATCCAAAATCTGAATTAACAACGTTATCTAATCTTTCCAACAACCCTTTATCTACAAAAGAATTGAAAAATTCCATTTCTTCTGGAGCATTTTCTAATACATAATTAATTATATATTTCATCATATCTTCTGCCAATTTCATATCGTCATCTAAATTAGCAAAAGCTATTTCCGGTTCAACCATCCAAAATTCTGCTGCATGTCTTGCAGTGTTTGAATTTTCAGATCTAAAAGTAGGACCAAAAGTATATACATTTTTAAAAGCTAAAGCATATGCTTCTGCTTCTAATTGACCACTTACAGTTAAATTTGTTTCTTTACCAAAGAAATCCTCTGAAAAATCTATTTCATTATCATTATCTAAAGGTACGTCTTTTAAATCTAAATTAGTAACTCTAAACATTTCCCCTGCACCTTCTGCATCACTACCAGTAATAATTGGTGTGTGAACATATACAAAATCTCTTTCTTGGAAAAATTTATGAATTGCGTAGGAAATTAAAGATCTAACCCTAAATACTGCATTAAAAGCATTACTCCTTGGTCTTAAATGAGCAATAGTCCTTAAGTATTCAAAAGTGTGTCTCTTCTTTTGAAGTGGGTAGTCAACTTCAGAAGTAGCCCCAACCTCAATATCAGTTGCTTTTATTTCAAAAGGCTGCTTTGCTTCCGGTGTAGGTTCCAAAATACCTTTAACAACTAACGCGGTACTTATAGGTAATTTCCCTATTTCTTTAAAATTATCTAAACTTTCATCAAATACAATTTGTACATTATTAAAAAATGTTCCATCATTTATTTCTATAAACCCAAACTTTTTTAAACTTCTTATAGTTCGTATCCAACCTTGAACTTCAACTTCTTTGTTTAAATATTTATGAGTTTCCCTAAATACTTCTCTAATAGTAGCTCCTTCCATTTTCTATCTCCTTTCCAGATTAAAATATTATTCATAAAATAAAAACCTCTCATCCCAATATAAATAAGGGACGAAAGGTTCCGTGGTACCACCCTAGTTGCTATAAAATAGCCACTTAAGTATTCACAGTTAACGATTGTGATTCGTCTAAATCTACTTTCTATATAAAAAGATTTCGGTTAGAAACTCAGAGATGTTCTTCAGTATAAGCCTCGTATTGGTCTTCCACCATCACCAACTCGCTTTAACTATAACTTAAACCTACTCTTCTCCTCATAGTTTTCATATTATTACTTTTCAATATATTAAACTTTATTATAAAGGGGTTATTCCTTTTTGTCAAATAGGTTATCTAGCCTTTC
Source organism: Tissierellales bacterium (assembly GCA_035301805.1). Lineage (NCBI taxonomy): Bacteria > Bacillati > Bacillota > Tissierellia > Tissierellales > Tissierellales bacterium. The sequence continues at coordinate 24,204 of DATGTQ010000133.1, read as the reverse complement.
CTTAATTATTTTTTCATAACCATTTTTAGTTGGTTTATAATATTTAACTCCTATTTTATTCTTAGGTAAATATTGTTGTTCCGTAACACCTTCTGGATAATCATGAGGGTATTTATAACCTTTACCATGGCCTAATTTAGCAGCTCCTTTATAACTTTGATCTTTTAAATGAATTGGCACTTCTCCTATTTTATTGTTTTTTACATCTTCTAAGGCTTTATTTATTCCTTTGTAAGCAGCATTACTTTTAGGTGCACAGGCTATATATACAGCTGCTTGAGCTAAAGGTATTCTTCCTTCTGGCATTCCTATTATATCTATTGCATTAAAAGCATCAACAGCTACTGATAATGCATTAGGATCTGCATTTCCTACATCTTCCGAGGCACAAATTATAATACGTCTACCTATAAACTTAGGATCTTCCCCAGCTGCTATCATTTTTGCCAACCAATAAAGAGTGGCATCTGGGTCTGAACCTCTCATGCTTTTAATAAAAGCAGAAATAGTATCATAATGTTCATCTCCACCTTTATCGTAAGGTATCCACTTTTCTTGAATACAATCTTTAATAGTATTTATATCTATGTTTATAATACCCTTAGAATCTTTTGATGTAGTAAGTATCCCCAGTTCTAAAGAATTTAATGCAATTCTTCCATCTCCTTTAGAAACATGAACTAAATAATCAATAGCCTCATTATCAATATTTACATTAAATCTTCCCATACCTTTTTCTTCATCCTTTAATGCTTTAAGTATTAATTCTTTTATATTTTCATCTGTTAAAGAATGAAGTTTAATAACCATGGACCTAGACAATAAAGCTTTGTTAACTTCAAAATATGGATTTTCAGTAGTAGCGCCTATTAATATTATTACTCCCCTTTCTACAAAGGGTAACAATGCATCTTGCTGGGCCTTATTAAATCTATGAATCTCATCAATAAATAAAATAGTCCTTTGACCACTAATTTTAAGACTCTCTTCTGCTCTCTTTGTAACTTCCCTTATATCTTTAACACCTGAGGTAACTGCACTTAGTTTTTCAAATATCATGGAAGTAGTATTGGCTATAATCATAGCTAAGGTGGTTTTACCAGTTCCCGGTGGCCCATAAAATATCATAGAAGAAAGCCTATCTGCTTTTATAGATCTTTGCAAAACCCTACCATCACCTACTATATGGTCTTGCCCAATAAATTCATTTAAATTTTCAGGTCTCATTCTATCAGCCAAAGGTGCTGTCTTTTTTAAATTATTTTTCATAGCATAAGTAAATAAATCCATTAAATCACCTGTCTTAATTTTTATACATAAACCTTTTTTACATATGGAGAAGTCATGGCACTTAAAATTGCACCGTAACTTATATTAAAATTTATTTTATCTCCTACTGTATACTCTATTCTACTATTAGTTATATCTAATAGCAAGTGATCACTGCTTCCTCCCAATATAATAATATCTTCATCAACTGGATTAATATCTGATAATTCAACATCCTGCCTACCTATGGCACAAATCATCCTTTTTCTAATTCCTTTATCATTAAAAGTAGGGGTTTTCCCAAAAGCATCCATTCCTATTTTCCCTATTGGTCTGGAAGGTTTCTCTTTTATTTCAATAGCTTCTACTACTAATTTAAAAACATCTCCATAAGTTCCATCAATTTTTTTCCCAAAAGCTGTTTCCCTTCCTAGTACCAATGATTCACCTAATCTTAAATTATTTATTCTATCTGGCATGCTATTATCATATAACAAATGAAGACTACTAGAATTTCCACCAGATATTATGTCTAATTTAATTTTAAATTTCTTTTCTATATTCTCAGCTATATTTGCTAATCTATTTAAATTTTCCTTTTCAGGTATTACCCCACCATAGCAGGATAAATTAGTACCTAGCCCTATAAGATTTACTCCAGAAAATTTTAAAACTGACTCTATAGCTTTATACAGGCTATCTTCTTCAAAATATCCTTCTCTTAAATCTCCTAAATCTACCATTAACACTATATTATGTACTTTATTTTTCTTTACTGCTACATTAGACAAAGCTTCTATAACTTTCATTTCTGAATTTAATGAAATATCGCTGTATTCAACTACATCTTCCACTTCACTTAACATGGGTATTCTGAGTAATATTTTAGGTATTTTATAATATTTCATCTTTTTTAAGTTTTCCACCCTAGAATCTGCTAAATAATTTATTCCACCTTTAATATAAGATTCAACTATATTAGGTTCTGCACAAAATACTTTTGTAACACCTGCCACCGTTATATTATGGCTGTTACAAAGATCTACTATTTGTTTTGTATTATGAATTAGTTTATTTAAATTTATTTCTACCCTTGGATATTTCATATATTTCTTCCCTCCATCCTTAAGATTTTTAATAAAATCCAACATACCTAGGTATGTTGGATTTTATTTACTCTATATTCAAACTCTCCTTTAGTAATATTAATGCTGCTTCCTCATACTTTTTAGATAAAACCCCTAAAGAGGCCATAATATACTTATTATCTATTAGAATAGCAGCCTCGCCAGTTGGTAACAGTTCAAGACCTTTATTACTTAAAGAAATTTTTTTCATAATTTCCTTATTATTATCCAATCTAGATAAAGGTCCACCAGTGCCAATAATATATTTTACATGGGTTAAATCCTTTCCTTCTGCCACTGTATTTTTGCCATTAGGTCCATAAAGGTGTCTTAACTTCCCAGCATGTCTTTGTACAGCCATAACTACTGCATAAGTAGCAAGAATCTCTACAAAATGTTTTTCTTTATCTGTTTTAGGAATTGGCCTATTATTAGCCATTAATTCTTCAACTTCCTCTATAGTAATGGCTAATTTCTTACTTATTTCTTCCTTGCCTATTCCTTCAACTATATTATGCATATTTACATATACACCTAAATCTCCTTCTACCGTTCTCTTCGCTACTGGTTCTGGGCTTATTAACATCCTAGAAATCTCTTCGCTACCTTCTGTTACTGAATGAACATCAGTAGTGGCACCACCTATATCTAATGTCAATAAGTCTCCTATATTATCATAAAGCAATTGGCTAGCATCCATAACTGCCCCAGGAGTAGGTAAAATTGGGCCTGTGAGCATATCCCTAACTTTAGACATTCCTGGTGCATGAACTATATGTTTTTCAAACACTCCTTGAATAACCTCTCTTGTTGGTTCAATATTTAGTTCATCAATTTTAGGATATACATTTTCTACTATATAAAGCTCTGATTTAGTATCTTTAAATATTTCCTTTATTTCATCATGATTTTCTACATTACCTGCATATATTACTGGAATTTTTAAATTTAACTCTGCAATCAATTTACCATTAAAAAGAGCTGTATTCCTTTCACCATAGTCTACTCCTCCAGCAAGAAGTATAATATTAGGGTTTATTTCTTTTATCTTTTCTAAATCTGATTTTCTTAACTTTCCTGCAGTAATATACTTTATATTAGCACCTGCACCTAAAGCTGCCTCTTTAGCTGCCCTTACAGTCATATCATATACCAACCCATGGACCGTCATTCTTAAACCGCCAGCTGCACTACTTGTAGCTATTAGGTCTTTATAATCTACTTTCTTCACATTTAAATTTAAAGCTAAATCATCAATTGCTTCCTTAAGCCCAATATTTACATCCCCTTCTAAAACAGTAGTGGGGGCCTGACCTTGGCCTATAAATTTCGGATCTAGTTTTACATTGTCAAAAGCATTTACTACTGTAGTAGTGCTACCTATTTCTCCAACTAATATATCAACTTTCATTTTTCATCTCTCTTCTCTTTTTTACCAAAAATGTAGCCACATGACTACCATTAGTCCCTCTACCAAAACCTGCATCTACACCATTCTTTATAGCTAGTTCATTAGAAACTTGAGTTCCACCAACTGCTATAATAATATCATCTCTTATACCTTTCTCTATAGCTAATTCATGTAATTTTTTCATATTTTTATAATGTATATCATCATGACTAATAATAGTAGAAGCTAAAATTGCATCTGCATTTATTTCTATAGCTGCATCAACTAATTTTTCTACAGAGACAGAAGTACCTAGATACTCACAACCTATACCAAACTTTTCTATTCCACCATGTTTTATATCTATAATTTCTCTTAATCCTACAGAATGCTCATCTTCTCCAACAGTGGCTGCAACAACTTTCATTGGATATTTATCAATATCCTCCCTGATTTCATCATCAGTCATTATCTCTGGTTTTGGAGGTATAACTAAATCATCAATATCTATAGTAAAAGGAACTCTTCCTTTTATTTCAACTCTTGTACCCTCTGCTGCTTGCATGATTTCTTTATGTATTACTTCCACATCTTCAAGGTTTAGTCTTCTACCAATTTCTATTGCAGCGAACTCAGCAACTCTTTCCTCAGCAGGTAAAAACATAGTCATGTGTACTATACCGTCTCCTAACCATTCCATTTCTGGTTTAAGTAAAGATATATTTCTCAAATCCTTAGTTTCTTCTAATCTAATATATACATTATCATTTTCATCCAATTCATCAATATATACTATTTTATCTGGAACTTCAAAAGTAGAGCCACCTATTAATTTTGATGGATTGTCTATAGCTTCTTCACTATATTGAGCTATATTATTATAGCCAAAATGAGCTGTAACTGGTGCCATATAATCTTCTTCTCTTTCAATAACTGTCCCTACTCCTATACCTCCATCAATTTCTCTTGATATTCCATCTTCATTTCTTTCAGGATAATTACCAGAATCTACAAAAAAACCTTCTTCAACAGCTTTAAAATAGCCTCCAACTTCAATTATTTCTTCCATAAATAATATTGCTCTTTCTTTTAATTCTCTTACTTTATCTGCAAGTTCTCCTTCGTCTCTTTTAATTTCTAACATTTCATTTAGGCCATCCATACCAGCAAAAGCCTGCTTCGCAGTATCAACAGCTTCTATATTATAAATATGCCAAGGCACATTTCTACCCTCATCTGGTGTAATTGTAGATTGTATATCTGCACTAGTTAATTGAGAAATTAATAAATTTAATACATGAGTTACAGTAGCCTCTCTTGTAGAGGACTCCATGTACTTAGTATTCATTTGTGCTCTCATTTTAAAATCTTTAAATAACTCCCTTAGTGCCACAGCATAAGGTAGGTCTAACCTCATACATGGAGCTGGTGGTGCTGTTGGTGGTACTGTAGATAAACATATATTTTCTGGTTTCATTCCTACTCTAACCGAAAAAGCAGAATTAATAGCATGTTGCACCATTAGTTCAGGCATAACCTTCCATGCTTCTCTAGCAGTAGCATTAGCATTATGTGCTCCGTCAATCTGTGCCATATCAGCCCAAGCCATTATCTTCTTAGCACAGGCTGCGTCTACATAGGACCTTACCATATTAATATTTCTATATAAAACATTATATTGGGGATCTTGATGAGCACCATTTACACCTTCCTCAGCAAACATAACTGCAATTTCTGGCCCAGCTACACCACTTACATAGGAGTGATAATTTAATGGTCTATCTACTTCATCTTCTATTAAATCAAGAGCTTTCCTTTGTGCTCGTACTTGTTTCCTGGTTATAGGTATTCCTCCTACTCCTTGTGGAGTTCCTTCTATTAAGCCATCAAAATGACTTTGACCTGCAGTCCTTATAACCATTAGATGATCTGCACCATGCCAAGCAGCCATTCTCATTCGACGAATGTCATCTTCAAATCTACCAGATGCTATTTCTGTAGTAATAATATTTTTAGATTGAGGATCAATATAATCAAAAGATTTAGAAGCGGGTAATGGTTGGCTATTGTTCAAAGGTTTAGACATATCATAATATTCAAATTCCCCTATTTTTTGCTTTTTATCTGCTTCTTCTCTCCAAGTCCATCCTCTTCTTCTAGGTCTATACTTATCCAAATCCTTTAAAACATTCTCTATATCTAGCTTTTCATTAGGTTTAAGCTCCACTATTTACACCTCCCTTAAATATACGAGTTACATCATCCCACATTTTACCTTCAGATAATTTTAATCCAACCTCTCTTATTTCCATATTCTTTTCCTGTGCTAATCTATAAACTAAATTACCAGCGCCTTTTCCTAAAAGACCTCTATCTAAAGCTCCATCTACAATTGCCTTTGACTCAATACTAGAAAAACCCATTCGTAAAAGAACTGACCTTTCAATAGAGGGTGAAGTATTTTTATGAGCTAACTCTACTAAAGGATCAACAATTTCATAGGCCAATTGCCAAAATCTTCTTTCTAATTCATCTTCTGTTAAATCAGCTAAATGCTTTCTTCTTTCTTTATAATCATCTTTTCTTTTCACTATTACACCTCCATTAATAAATTACTTTAAATTCATCCAATATACTTTTAACAAATTCCCCATTAGAATTAGTTTCATTAATTAAATAATCCATATCTTCACTATTTATTTTTTCTACCTTATAATTATTAATACAATTTCTAATATAGGATCTTCTCATTCTATTTAAATCTACTTCTTTGGTTCTTACATATTTAGGTTCCTTAGGTAATATAATGTTTTTGCCTGGTATTTCATCTTCTGGATTACCTATTTTTATTTCTATACCATTTTCTTTTGCAAAAGTAAGCTGAGGTTGAATATGCTTACCTGCACCAGTATATTCTGTTTCTTGTACAACAATAATTTTATCTTCATCTAGCTCTTGGGCTAAAGAAAAAGCTGCTGCCAAAGAAGTATTTCCAGCTGGTCCTCTTTCTAGTCCTTCAATTTGAGCCAATAATTCAGTCATATAAAATACAGATCCTTGAGTTACAGTTACGTATCTATCAATATATCTTAATGGTCTAGCTGCTGATCTAGGTACATCAGATCTATCAGGCCAGGTAGCAAAGGGCATACCAAAACCCGTATGACCAGTAGTAAAAGATTTCTTGTTAAATTGAGTATCGCTAGCCATATGTAAACCTTTTAAATTTACACTAGCCCCAATAATTTGTGTTTCAGTGGCACCAGCTTTAATTAATCCTCTTGCGGTTCCTGTTAAATTTCCTCCACCTGCGTTAGTTACTACAACAACATCTGGATCTCTTCCTTCCCTTTCTCTAAACTCCATAGATATTTCATAACCTAAAGTTTCTACTCCGGCAATGCCAAAAGGAGTATATAATGAAGCATTAAAATATCCTGTTTCCTCAAGCAATACCAAAAATTCATAAAATAGTTCTGGCCCTACTGTTAATTGTACCACTTCTGCTCCATAAGCTTCGCATTTCCTAGCCTTTTCTATTATTTCTGGTTGACCTATACCTTTTGAATCATAACACTCTTGAACAATAATACATTTTAATCCTCTCATAGCAGCTTGACTAGCTACGGCTGCACCATAATTTCCACTAGTAGCAGCAATAACTCCTTTATAACCTAATTTTTTAGCATGATAGCAACTAGTTGCAGCTCTTCTTGCTTTAAAACTACCTGACGGATTAGCTGCCTCATCTTTAATAAATATTCTAGCTCCTTTTCCTTCTGGCGATATTTTCCTTGCTAATTTAGTTAAATTTCTTAATTCATAAACAGGAGTATTTCCTACACTAGTTTCTCTTTGAATCCTTTGGATCTCTTGTAGCCCATAACCAGTTTCCCGCATCATTCTTTCATAATCAAAGCTAATACTGCCAGATTCAAAAATATCATAATCAATGCCCACTGCTTTCTTCATAGTAGTACTATTTCTATCCATTACCGCTTCATAACTAAAATCCTTACTCATTTTGTCCACCTTCTTCTAATAAAACTCTTGCTTGCCTACCTATATAGGATAATTCAGGGATATATTCTCCAAAATTATGCTTATAATAAGGGTTAACCTCAATTAATTTCCCCTTAACTATTCTACCTATATAGGTTTCCACTTCAACTTCATCACCTATATTGGCTTTATCATTTAATAAAAAACCTTTATCCCACATTTCTAGTGGAACTTTTTGAGTATCTTCGGGTAAATTTGGGGATCTTTCACCAGGCTCTAATACTATATTATAAATCTTTACCCAATTACCTTTTTTAGCATCCATATAATATTCACCCTTTCTTATCATTTGCATAACTTAAGCTAGTCAATTAAATCTCTCATATCTCCCATAATTGCTCTAGGTACTGGTAAATCAAGCATAGTTTTTAATCCTGGAGATGCATTTATTACTTGAGGAATCATGTTTACACACATAGCTATAGTTCCAATACCACCAGGTACTTCAGGTTTTATAGCCATACTAATATCTGGTATCCCTTTTATATTAATGTAATCACCAGTGTTGACCCCTTCCAATTGCGGTTCTATTTGTTGAGGATGTTCCATTTCAATTTTAACCTCTTCTTCCATATATCCATAGCCCATCATTCTACAACCAGCAACTTTTCCTGGCTCTACCTCTACATGAGGAGTTTTCCTATATACATTAGAAACTATAGGTTCTTTTGTTTGTTTCACCTTATCAGTAAGTTTCCAACCTATAGCATCTGCAATCATATTAATTGATTCAGGAAAACCTACATGGCCAGATAAAGTGTTGTCTTCTACTCGTTTCTTAAATTCATCTAAAGTATTTCCAACTCCTTGTTCCCCCATAACAGCGGGTCCAAAGGGAGATAAATCATTTACCCTTTTTGCTTTAATATAATCTATATCTGTACAAGCGCCAGTTAAAGCAATAACTAATAAATCCATTATAAGACCTGGATTAATTCCTGTACCTAATACTGTAACTTTATTTTCTTTTCCTATTCTATCTAATTCTTTAGCTAATTTAGGTTCTTGAGCTTGAGGGTAAGCCATTTCTTCAGCGGTAGTTATAACATTTATTTTTCTTTCTAAACAATATTTTATTTTATCAAATGCCTTTCTCGTAAAGGAGTCGGTAGCAACAATAACTATATCTGCCTCCCCTTCTTTTATTACCTCCTCAGAAGATTTAATAATAATATCCTTATTATCTCCTCTTTCCATATCTATGTAATCATATATACTATTTCCTAACTTTGGTTCTATATCTATTGCCCCTACTATTTCTACACCCTTCTTTTTTAACAAAGTTTCGGCCATTCCAGCTCCCATTGCACCAAAACCCCATATTATAACTTTTACATTTTCCTTTTTCATATAATACACCTCCAAAATAATATTAATCTTACATTTAATCATAACTACTTATATTATAGATGCAACTTTAGTGCCAAGTAATTTTTTTAGAATCATAACTTATAATGGCTGTAATTGCAGAAATATAATTAACTAATTATAAACGAAATAAAAATAGTGCAATAATATTTGCATCTACCGCAAATATTATTGCACTAAAGTTGGTATTTCTTAATTTTATGCTGTAATGTTTGTCTTTTAATTCCCAATTCATCGGCAGATTTGGTAATATTATTACTATTATTATTTAAAGAATTTATAATAAGATTTTTTTCAATATTCTCTAGTATTTTAGGTAAGGGCTTTGACATATCTATATCATCATAGGTCTTTATAAGTCTTTTATCCTCAAATATATGGCTACAAGAAATAAAATCCCCCTTTTTTAATACATGTTCATCATCAGAAATGTAATTCATTGAAGATTCAATAGCATTTTCTAATTCCCGTACATTTCCTGGCCAAAAGTATTTATTAAAAGCCCTTAAAACCTCATCGGAAACCATCCATATATCCTTAAATAGCTTTTTATTATATTTCTCAATGAGATGTTCACAGAGTATAGAAATATCGTCTTGTCTTTCCCTTAAAGGTGGGATCTTAATAGATATTACATTTAACCTGTAAAATAAATCCTTCCTAAGCCTGCCTTTTTTAATACTTTCTAAGGGCTCTTCATTTGTTGTGGCAATAATCCTTACATCAATAGGTATGTCTTTTATTCCTCCAACTCTCCTAATATAACCCTCCTGTAAAACTCGTAATATTTTAGTTTGAAGGGATAAAGGCATAGAGTTTATTTCATCTAATAATAAAGTACCACCATTAGCTTGTTCAAATATTCCTGGTCTACTTATGGCCCCTGTAAAGCCCCCCTTCTCCGTTCCAAATAAAATCCCCTCTAATAATGTATCAGGGATTGCGGCACAGTTTTGGGCAATAAAGGGATTATTTTTTCTTATTCCTTCATAGTGTATACTTTGGGCAAATAATTCCTTCCCAGAGCCTGTCTCACCATAAATCAATACACTAGATGAGGTTTTACTAGCTTTCCTACCTATTTCTACCGCCTTTTTAAAAATTTTATTATTACCTATAATATCTTTAAATACATAATGCCTTAGCCCCTTGTTTTTATTACTATAGCTATCATTTAATTCACTTTGTAATTCCATTAACTGATCAGATAATTTTTTTACATGGGTAATATTTTTCGCAATTTCCAGAGCACCAATAATTTGATTCTCATTTTTTAAAGGAATTGTAGTATTAATAGTTGTAATACTTTTACCCTTATAATTTAAATAGGTTTGAGTATTATTAGATACTGGTTTTCCCGTTTCTAAAACCTTCACCAATGTACTACTATTTTTATTTAAACTGGGAAAAATCTTTAATAAATCCTTATTTAATACATTCTTTCTATTTAATCCTTCTAATTGGGCCATTTCTTCATTATATACAATAGTTATTCTTTCCTTATTAATAACATGAATACCAAGATCCGCATACTGCAAAATATTTTGCAATAGAATTTCTTCAAAATCCTTATTTATCATAAAATCATCCTTTAATAAATTAGGTCATCTTTAACAGGTAATATAATTATAAAATTTGAGCCTTTCCCTATTTCACTTTCAATAGAAATCTTACCATTAAAAGTAGATACTATATGTTTTACTATCGCTAAACCTAAACCAGTTCCATCTACTTCATTAGACCTAGATTTATCCACTCTATAAAACCGTTCGAAAATTCTTCTTTGTTCCTCCCCTTCTATACCTATTCCGTTATCAGCAATATTTATGATTAAATTCCCATTTTCTGTAGCAGCAGAAATTTTTACTGTACCGTATTCTGGTGTATATTTAATACTATTATCAATTAGATTTAAGAGCATCTGTCTAAAATAATTATAATTTCCATAGAAATTAGGTAGTTTTTCTTGAATATTTTTTTCTAAAGTGATTTCCTTTTTATTGGCCTTATTTCCTAAATGCATTATTACATCATCTATAATTTTTTCAACAGCTATAATTTCTTTTATTATATTTTCTTCCTGACTTTCAACTTCTGATAAAAGGAGTAAATCTGAAACTAAAGAATTAAGACGATTTACCTCAAAATCAATTATATCTAAAAATTTATTAGAAGACTCAACATTTTCTATAGCACCTTCTTGTAAGGTTTCTACAAATCCTTTAATAGAAGTTAAAGGAGTTTTTAACTCATGAGATACATTGGCTACAAAATCCTCTCTTACCTTTTCTAACTTCCTTAGGGTTGTAACATCTCGTATAATGAAAACTAATCCAAGTTTTCTAGTAGGATCATCACTTTGTATTATTGGGCTACCAGTTATTTTAATATTTCTATAATTAGGTTCAAAAACTTCTACTTCAGCATCATTTAGAAAAGTAGATTTATTTATTAATTCAATAAACACGTTATTTAATTCTTTATTTTCAAAAGCTTTAGTTATCTTTTTGTCCATGATACTATCTTTCTTTACTTCTAAAATTTTTTCAGCAAGAGGATTTATTAATATTACCGACAAATTATTATCTATGGCAATAACTCCATCTTCAATACTAGTTAAAGTGGCCTTTAATTTTGTATTACTTTCTTTCAGCATTATTATAGTATCCCTTAATTTAACACTCATGGTATTAAAATTTTCTGTTAATATTTCAAATTCTTCATCTCCAGAAAGATAAACTTCCCCCCCATATTTGCCTTCAGAAATATTTTTAGTGGCTTTAATTAATTCCTTATATGGGTTTGTTACCTGCTCAACATATTGGATGCCAAGTATTAGAGAAACTATAAAACCAGCAACTACCGCTATTAATGTATTTAATATTATCTTTTTATTTAATTTTTTTAAATACTCTGGTGATGCTGCAATTCTAATCTTTGAAATATTTCCTCCATTTTCTATAGATATTTCCTTAAAAATTAATCTTTTCTTCTCGGGATTTTTATTATTAGCCCTAAAATTGAGCTTTTCATTATTAACCCCAGAGCTAAAGCTTCCAATAATAATTTCTTGTTCGTCAATAAAAGAAATTTCACTATTTAAAATTTTAGAATATCTTTCTAAAAAGTCCTCTAAATTATTATTGTCTATATTCCCTTTTTCAATTAAATCCTTTATCAAATATCCTTCTTCTAATATTTTTTCTTCTACTAATTTAATAGAATTTATTTTTTGCATATGATAAGTTACTATTCCTGTAATCAAAATTCCTATGGATACAAGTATAATAAAGATAGTAGTCATTTTTCTTTTCAATGGCATCCAAGCCTCCTACCTAAATTTATAACCAACCCCTCGTACTGTTTCTATATAACTAGGATTCTTATCATCATCTTCTATTTTTTTACGTAATTTTCTAATATGGACATCTATTGTTCTAGTTCCACCAAAATAATTGTAACCCCAAACCATATCTAACAAGACATTTCTTGAAAGAACTTTTCCTCTGTTTTCAGCTAATATTTTTAAGAGAAGAAACTCTTTATGGGTTAAATCCACAACCTGATTATCTTTGATCACTTCATAACTTTCTAAATCAATTATTATTTTATCAATTTTAATTATCTTATCTGGATTCTTTTTTGTATCTACTTTACTTCTCCTAAGAACTGCTTTAACCCTAGCCAACACTTCTCTTACACTAAAAGGTTTAGTAATATAATCATCTGCACCTATTTCTAAACCAGTTACCTTGTCCATTTCGCTACTTTTAGCCGTTAACATAATAATTGGTATACTGGAAGTTTCCTTGTTATTTTTAAGTTTTCTACATACATCTATACCATGAATTTTAGGTAACATGAGATCCAATAAAATTAAATCAAACTTTTCTTTTTTAATTTTTTCTAAAGTCTCTAAGCCATCATAAGCTACACTTACAATATATTTATTATTTTCTAAATTATACTTAAGCAATTCCACAATATGCTTCTCATCATCTACCACTAATATTTTTGCTCCCATTTATAAACCCCCACTTATATTTGTAACTTCATTACAGATGCCATTCTTCTGTTAATGCCTTTCTCTTTTCTATAAGAATAAAAAATATTATTATTACAGCTAGTACATAAATTACTTGTATAAATATTCTCTTTTAATATACCCTTATTTAAAAGTTGGAGTTCATTTGTTTTCCATAAATCTAAATATATTTTATTATTTTTAATATTAAATATATTTTCTACAAAATTATACTCTTCATTAAATTTTTCATATACTTCTTTTCCTACTTCGTAACAGCAAGAACCTATAGAAGGACTAATTGCTACTAATATATCTTTTGGATTTGAATTGTACTTTTCAACCATTTTTTCAACGGTATTACCACTAATATTCTTTAAAGTTCCTTTCCATCCTGCATGAGAAACAGCGATTACTTTTTTGGACCTATCTACAAATGCCACTGGGACACAATCTGCATGAAAAGTAAGTATAACTAAGTCTTTAATATTTGTTATAATTCCATCAGCTTCCATAATATTTTCTTGAGCAAATTTAAGCTTATTAGTATTATCAATATTTAATAAATCTTTTCCATGAATTTGCTTTAAAGTAATTATATTTTTTATAGGTACATTCATTATTTCAGAAATATTTTTTAAAAACTCTTCATTACTAAAGCCTATTCTTGTTGTAAAAAAGTATTTAACTAATTCAGTATCATTAAATTCCTCAATTTCATAATATACAAAATCTTTATATTTAACTTCTATAAAAGCCATATCTTCATCCTTTCAATTAAATAAATTACTTTTCATTTAATATTTTTTTTAATTCATCCATAAATGTATTTACATCTTTAAATTGTCTATATACAGATGCAAACCTTACATAAGAAACTTCATCTATATATTTCAATTTATCCATTACCATTTCTCCTATATGCTGACTAGTAACTTCTTTCTCCATAGAGTTATATAGCTCTCTTTCTATTTCATCGACAGTTGATTCAACAGTTTCCATAGATACAGGACGTTTTTCGCAAGATTTAATAATTCCATTTAACAATTTATTTCTATTGTAAAGTTGTCTATTTCCATCTTTCTTAACGACTATTAAAGGTATTTCTTCTTTTTTTTCATAAGTTGTAAATCTTTTACCACAACTTATACACTCTCTACGCCTTCTAATGGCTTGTCCTTCGTTAGTAGGCCTTGAATCAATAACCTTAGTCTCATAAAAATTACAATAAGGACATTTCATAGTATCACTCCATTCAATATTTCTACCTTTGATTATAATGCATAGTTCTTAAATTGTCTAATACCTTACTCTTCATCTACCTTTAAGTCTACCAAAATAATATCTTCTCCTATTTTCACTATTTTTTTCCAATCGATAATAATATCATTATTACTACCAAATATGCCCATTATCTTTCCAGACCCTGGAATTATTATTGCAGTTACTTCACCTTTTTTTAAATCCATTTCAAAATCATATATCATTCCCAATCTTGATCCATCTCTTATGTTAATTACCTCTTTTTCTTTCATTTCTGAGAGATTAATCATTACCCCACCCCTTTTCTAAAGTTTCACCTATTATATATATATTTTTATATACTGATGTATTATTACAATTAATTTTATTTCCATGGGGTAATGATTAATAACTACACATGTTTTTGCATATTCTTTAAAGCATTTTTTTCTAATCTAGAAACTTGAGCTTGAGATATTCCAATTTCCTCTGCTACCTCCATTTGAGTTTTTCCTTCAAAAAATCTTAAATCTAAAATCAATTTCTCTCTATCATTTAATCTACTTAAAGCATCCCGTAAACCTATCCCTTCTAGCCAAACTTCATCTTCACTTTTTTCATCTTTAACCTGATCCATTACAAAAATAGCATCTCCACTATCATGATATATAGGCTCAAATAAAGATATAGGTTCTTGAATTGCATCAAGGGCAAATACTACCTCTTCTTTTGAAAGATTTAATTCATCAGCAATTTCCGTAATAGTAGGTTCACGGGAATTTTTATTAATTAACTGCTCCCTTGCCTGCAAAGCTCTATAGGCTATATCTCTTAATGACCTACTTACTCTTATTGAATTATTATCTCTTAAATATCGACGTATTTCACCAATTATCATAGGTACAGCATAGGTTGAAAACTTCACATTTTGGCTTAAATCAAAATTATCTATCGCCTTAATTAAACCTATACAACCGACTTGAAATAAGTCATCTACTGGTTCTCCTCGTCTACTAAATCTTTGTATAATACTTAGAACTAATCGTAAATTTCCGTTTATAAATTCATCTCTTGCTTCCATATCTCCAGCTTTTATTTTAACGAATAATTTTTGCATTTCTTCATTAGTTAGAACCGGTAATTTAGCCGTATTGACACCACATATTTCTACTTTATTATTATACAATAATCCTTCATCCCTTTCTTCAACTTTTGCCCCTTTCATCATAAAATTATTACCTCATTTGATTTTTTTATTCAACAATTAATGTATTTAGATTAACCATTTTAAAGGAAAAACTACTAGTCACCTAGTAGTTATACCATTCTGCTCATTTCTTTTTGTAGCCTTTTTATAATTCTTTTTTCTAATCTAGAAATATAAGACTGGGAAATTCCTAATATATCAGCCACTTCTTTTTGTGTTTTCTCTTTTCCATTCTTTAGGCCATATCGCAATTCTACGATCTTCTTCTCACGACCTGTTAACTTATCTACAGCTTGATTTAATAACTCCTTATCTACTTCCTCCTCTAAATATTTAAATATTATATCACTTTCTGTACCTAATATATCAGATAATAAAAGTTCATTCCCATCCCAGTCCACATTTAAGGGTTCATCAAAAGAAACTTCCGCCTTCAGCTTACTATTTCTTCTTAGATACATTAATATTTCATTTTCAATACATTTGGATGCATAAGTTGCAAGTTTTATATTTTTATCAGGATTAAAGGTATTAACTGCTTTTATAAGTCCAATAGAACCAATAGAAATAAGATCTTCAATACTTATTCCTGTATTTTCAAACTTTCTTGCAATATAAACTACTAACCTTAAATTTCTTTCTATTAAAATACTTTTAATACTATCATCTTTTCTTAACTTAGATACAAAATATATTTCTTCATCTGGTTTTAAAGGCGGAGGTAATACTTCCCCACTTCCTATGTAATAAATTTCATTTAAAGGTTTCAGTTTCCTTAGAATTTTGTAATATAAAAGACTTACTTCTAATTTAATTTTTGTTAAAGTTCTCACTTTTATCCCATCCTTTTAATTCAATATTTCTGGATGAAGGAGTCCAGAATAGTCATCTTCACTTGACAATTTATTATTATAAATTGCCACTAATACATCTTCTTCCACCTTTTTCTGATTCTCACAATTTACAACAACTATCTCATCAGGCTTAAATCCTAAGAGAATACCATTATTCTTTCCAACAGATTTAAATGGTATTAATCTAAATCTTATTTCTTCTTGGGTATTTTGCATTATATCTGTAATTGAATCTAAGCAAAGGCTATCACTTTTTAGATATATTTCTTCTACGGTAACTGGCAATATCTCTTTTAAAACTTTGTACTCAGCTATTATAACTGGTTTGTCTGATATTGGCTCTTTTAAAGAATTTCCTGTATCTATTAAGGCTGTAAAATCCACTTTTTTATTATTTAAAGATATTGACACACTTGCTAAATAATTACTTACAATAGCTTTCTTTTGATAGTATTTAAAAATATTTTTCATTAAAGCAATAGAAAAGAATATTCCTATTCCAAGGATTTGCAAAGAAAAATCCTTAATTGCAAATCCCCTAATATCATTTAGCTGTTCATTAGTTATAATAAAAAATATACCTAAACTAGCCCCTGCAAAAACGAAAGAAATTAAATAAAATACGGATATAAGTTTAATTAAACCCCTTATTTTTTCTGGATTAAAAGCTATAATAATTATTAATATAGATATTAAAACTTTTATTGAAAACTTTGTCATAAACTTTAAAGAGGGAAAAAACAACACTAATGTATATAAAGCTCCTATTAATGCACCTATAAATAATCTAATGGACTTAGTATTAGTTCTAGTAACCTTTCTGGTTACATATAATATAATGTAATTAATAGCCAAGTTTTCCAATAATAAATACTCAGCATAAATATACAATATTAACTCCCCCTTAAAACCCTATATTATAGATTTATTCATTGTCCCTATTATTTATGTATAATATTATATCCTATAGGTTATAAAAAGTTTGTCATTATTTTTTGCGAAAAAAATCGTTTCCCAATTTTCGAGAAACGATTTTCGACATATCTTTATTTAACATTATTTATCCTTTCTTCTTAAAAAAGTAGGTATATCTAAGTCATCAAGCTCAAATTGACTACCTGCAATTTCTTCTTTTGCTTCCATTCTTTCATCAAAGTTTGTTTTTATATTTTTTGTTGCCGGGGCAGCCTTCCTTTTAGTGTCAAAGCCTGTCGCTATAACAGTGATTTTGATTTCTTCTTCTAAAGTTTCGTCAATACCTGCACCAAAAATAATGTTTGCATCTTGGTCTACAGATTGTCTTATTAAATCTGCTGCTTCGTTAACCTCAAACAAACCTAAATCCTCTCCACCCGTTATATTTAATAGAACAGCTTTAGCTCCTTCAATTGAAGTTTCAAGAAGCGGACTCTTTACAGCTAGTTTTGCACCTTCTGCTGCCCTGTTATCACCTGATGCCGTGCCTATACCCATATGAGCAATACCTTGATCCAACATAATGGTTTTTACGTCAGCAAAATCCAAATTTATTAATGCCGGTACTGCAATTAAATCTGAAATTCCTTGTATACCTTGCTTAAGTATTTCATCAGCCATTGAAAAAGCCTCCATCATTGTAGTCTTCTTCTCAGCTACTTGTAACAATCTATCATTAGGTATTGTTACTAAGGTATCTACAACCTCTTGTAAATTTTCAATACCTTTCTCAGCATGAAACATTCTTTTTCTTCCTTCAAAAGTAAAAGGTTTCGTTACAACACCTACTGTTAAAATTTCCATCTCTTTTGCTACCTCTGCAATAATAGGGGCGGCTCCTGTACCAGTTCCTCCCCCCATTCCTGCAGTAATAAATATCATATCAGAACCATTTAAAGCTTCAGCTATCTCATTTCTATTTTCTTCTGCTGCTTTCATTCCAATTTCAGGATTAGCACCTGCACCTAATCCACGGGTTAGTTTTTCTCCTATTTGGAGTTTTATTTCTGCTTTTGAAGAATTTAAAGCCTGTTTATCAGTATTTACAGCTATAAATTCTATACCCTTCACTCCACCATCTATCATCCTATTTACAGCGTTATTTCCTCCTCCACCAACACCTATTACTTTAATCTTTGCAAACTCTTCTACTTCAACATCAAAATCAAACAATTATTAAACCCCCTTATCCAAATAGTCGCTAGAAATATTCTTCCCAAAAATTTTTTTGTTAAAGAAAGTAATCCTTTATTATTATTCCTTTAGCTCCTATCTCTTCCAGTTTCTATATTATTATATTCTATAAAATAATTAAACTTTCTTTTCAAAGAATAGGTTATTAACCCTATTCCAGTAGAATATACAGGCTCTTTAATTCCAACAAAATCAGGTTGTCCGACTCTAGCTGGTAATCTAAATATTTCTTTTGCTAGATCCGTTATACCTTTATAATACCCACCTCCACCTCCTGTAATAACTACTCTTGTCAATATTTTTTTCTTATATCATTTCGTATTAATTCCTCATTTATTAGTTCAAATATTTCTCCCAATCTTGCTTCAATTTTTTGACTTAATTGAAATTCTATTATATCAATCTTTTCATCAAACCCAATAGGTTCAATCTTTAATTTTCTTTCCACATCTGCTATAGGGACATAAGCAACTCTATAAGTTTTCTTAATTTTTTTACTTTCCTCCCTGAATATTCTTAATCCTACAGAAATATCATTAGATATATAATCTCCAACTACAGGAATAATACTATTATATAGTATTTGCTCATTTTTAAATAGGGAATAATAAGTAGTTCCAGCTCCAATATCAATTAATAATGCCCTTAGTTCTCTTTCATCCTTTGATAGGATTGTATCATCTACTGCAAATAGTTCTGCTATAATCCCCAAAATCTCTAATCCAGCCTGGTTAATACTTTTTATTAAATTCAAAACAGTTGTAGTAGGTCCTATTATAATATCTACATCTGCTTCCAATTTAATTCCAGCCATTCCGACAGGCTCTTTAATTTCATCATAACCATCTACAATATATTGTACAGGAATTATATTAATAATTTGTTGATCCCGAGGTATTGAAAATATAGTTGCTAATTTAAAACTCCCTGTATATCTTCTGGACCTATTTCTTTATCTTCTCCAGAAACAGCAATAATTCCTTTATTTCTTACTAATTTTGTATATACTATAGGAATAGAAACATATACCCTATCAACCTTTACATCAGCCATGTTTTCAGATTGTTCTAGAGCGTAGATATAGCCAGAGTAGTAGATTCTATGTTCACTATTATTCCCTTTTTTATACCAACTTGAACCCACTCCTATTATTTGTAAATACCATAATCATCAATTTTACCTATTATGACAGATACCTTATAAGTTCCTAAGTCTATGGAGGTTATTAACTCATTCATCTATATGCCCCTTCAAAAAACAAATAAGCTTTCACAAATCATATCATAATTTTGTAGTATTTTGTATAAAAAATACTATTTAAAGATTTTTGATGTTTTTCATGATTTTATGTCAAACTTTGTCTAAAGCTATTCTTTATCTTTTCTATTTTTCCTATTGTACAGTAACAATCTTCTAATACTTGCAAAGTTTTCAAATATCCTTCCACCAAAAGTAAAAATTGCTGCATAATAAAGAGGTACACCTAGCCTATCACCAATATATGCCAGTAAAGCAGCTAAAATAGAGTTCCCAAAAAAACCTGAAAGAAATATTTCTGTATCAAAATTATTTTCTAAATTCGACCTAATACCCCCAAAAACTGAGTCTAAGCAAGCCAAAATAGCTACTGATATATACAAGGCATAGGCCGTATTATAAGTAAAGGGTAATAGCAAACCTATAACCATACCTAATAAAATTCCAATAATTGCAAAAATCATTTAATCACCTTCTCCTACAGGTTTTGCGTACTTAAAAGTAAATCGGCCTGAATATGCAGGTATAATTACTTTATCTTCCATAGTTATATCTAACACTTTATTATAAACATTTTTTTGAGTATAGCCGTATGTACCTGGTGCATTAACTGCAGCATATAAAAGCTTTGGGTCTCCTATAGCCTTTATTACAAAAGGAGTACCTACACTTTTACCATTTACTCGAATAATAGGACCACCACATTTTATTTCAGAAACTGACATTATTCTTTGGCCATTTATACTTATAGCTTCAGCCCCTGCTACCTTTAAATCATTTAAAATATTCAATACATCTATATCATGTATGATATAATCAGATACATCTAAAGGATTTATTTCGCTATCTTGATTATCCTCCATTTTAATTACTATGCCAGTCCCTTCCATTCTCTCAAATCCTGCAACTGATTTTATTTTATCTAATTCTTCAATCATTAACTCATATCCACCATCATCTTCGTTAGTTACATTTTCAAACTTTTCTAGCTCATCTTCTTTGTTTTTCAATAACTCTTTCATCTCTTCTATTTCGCTATCCATTCTGTCAATTTCATTTCTAGTAACTTGTATAGAACGAAGAGTTACAGGATTAAATGGCTCAATTTCTTGTTTAAATTGAATAGAAATAAATATACCTAAAAGCAAACTGAAGAAGATTAAAGTGAATTTATCTTTTAAACTTTTCTTCATTTTTATCCTCCTAACCTAGTTTGCTTTTTCTGGTACTGGTTGAGCATAAATAAATTCTTTTATTTTTCTATATTTCGGTATAGAAACATTTTTTTCCTTTTTAAGCTGTACTAAATAATCATAGGATTCTAAATGCCAAACTACTCCAAACTTAATTGATAAGGCAGACTCTAGTAAATCCGGATCACCAATGGCTTTTATAACTATAGGTGCACCAATAGATACACCATTTATTTCAATATGATCCCCAGCCCTTACAATTTCTGTATAAGATGTATACCTTTGATCATTTATAGCAATGGCTTCAGCTTCAGATGAGTTTAAAATACTAACTATTTGCAAAATAATATCTAAATCATCAACTATACTATATTCATCACCAATTTGTACATCCATAGGAGGGTCATTTATTTCTAGTACAATTCCTGTCCCTTCCATATCTAAGTACCCAGCTAACATTCTGTATTTTTCCAAATCTTTGTACAAACTTTCGGCATATACACTCTTATCAGCTTCACCTTTCTCATATTTTTTTATTTTACCTTCAATATCTTCCAGTTCCTTTTCCAGTACATCTCTTTCATCTTGTACCTTTTTTAGTTCATTAGCCAATTGTTGTGACCTTTGCATAGGTAATACATCGTCACCTAAAGTTTTACTAACTGTTTTAAATTGTATGGCCAGAATAACCCCTAAAAACAAAGAAACTAATATTATAGATATGCGACCTGTAGATTTTTTCATATAAAATCCCCCTAATCAGTTTCAGTTACAATAATAGGATTTTCTCCTTTGTTTAGGTAAATTTCTTCATAATATATCTCTTTTTCATCCATATCTTTTACTATACTATCCAAAAAGCTTAATTTGTATTTCATATTACTAAAGTCGCCAAATGAAACTTTAGTACCGACTTTTAATCTAAGAATAAGATTATTTTCATCTCTTACGTCAATTTTATCAAAATCTTTTAGAATATTTGCCTCATTACTTAGTTTTACAAAACCCTTTAACCTTTTAAATTCATCATAGGAATCAAATAAATTATCCCCTACTTCTAACTTCCCAATTTGAGGTCCGAGTATCTCTATATAGTCATCTTCTTTTTTTTTGTCTTCTATTGATAATATATACCCATCTTTATCTAAATAAGTAAGAGAACCTGAGTAAGACATAAATAATTTTTCTTCCCTTTCTTTTACACTAATTATAACCTTATTTGGTAGTTTACGTTTTATTTTTACTTCCTTTATATAAGGCAAAGACTTTACATTTTTCTCTACTGTTTTTCTATTAAATTTGAATATATTCTCATTTTTAATAGCTCCAGCAGCTTTAAGAATCTTATCTGTTTTAGTCCTTTTATTTCCAGATACCTGTATTTGAGTAATGTCAAGCCAATTTGTCTTTAATGAGATAAGCAAAAACAAAGCTATAATAAATAATAATAATAACAATATAAATCCGAATCTCTTTTTCTTTACCTTCCTTTCAACTTTGCTTACCTTTGCCATAATAACACCACCCATCTGCTTGTCTCTTTAGTTCTAAGCAGCAAACTGCTGCTTTATATAATCTCTATAATATCCGCCCCAAGTTTCTTTAAATCTCTACTAAGACTATCATATCCTCTTCTAATATGAACAACATTATCCACTGTAGTAGTTCCCTTAGCTATTAACCCTGCTAATACTAGGCTAGCCCCACCCCTTAAATCCTTTGCAGTAACTTTAGCTCCTGTTAATTCCTTCACTCCTTTTATTACGGCTACCTTACCAACAGTCTTTATATTTGCTCCCATTCTTATTAGCTCTTCTGCATGCTTAAACCTATTTTCAAATACGGTTTCCGATATAATACTAGTTCCAGAAGCAATACTTAATAACGACATCATTTGGGCCTGCATATCTGTAGGAAATCCTGGATAAGGTAAAGTTTGTATCATCTCCACAGATTTTATATTCTTAGGCCCTAGGACCTTTATAGAGTTATTATCGTAATATATTTGACTACCCGTTTCTTTTAATTTTGCCGTTATTGCCTGAAGACACTCAACATTGACGTTTTTAATAGTAACTTCACCTTCTGTTATAGTTGCGGCAACCATATAAGTTCCAGCGACTATTCTATCAGACATTATACTATGTTTTACGTCTCTAAATTTATCTACTCCTTCTATTTTAATGACACTAGTACCTGCCCCTGAAACTTTTGCTCCTGCTTTTACTAAGTAATTTTGTAAATCTCTTATTTCTGGCTCTCTAGCAGCATTTCTGATTAAAGTAGTTCCTTTAGCCTTCACCGCCGCTAACATAATATTTTCAGTAGCCCCTACACTAGGGTAATCTAATTGTATTTCTGCACCTTTTAACTCATCAGCCTTACAGTATAAAAAGCCATGGGATTCTTCTATATATGCTCCCATTTCTCTTAATGCTTTTAAATGTAAATCAATAGGTCTAGGTCCAATTTCACATCCGCCTGGATAACTTATTATTACCTCTCCACATCTAGCCAACATTGCTCCCATAAGAATTATTGAAGATCTCATTTCACTTACTAAATCTTCTGGTATTCTTATACTTGTAATATTTCTTGAATCTACATATATTAAATTATCTAATCTTTCTACATGACATCCAATGGATCCTAAGATTTTTTCCATTATGTCTACATCTCTAAGATTAGGGGTATTTAAAATAGTATTCGTATTGGCTCCTATAACAGTTCCTGCTAGTATTGGCAACACTGCATTTTTTGCGCCGGAAACGGATACTTCTCCTTTTAATTTATTTCTACCATTTATAATATATGTACCCATCTTGCCACCTCCAACCTGTGCAATAAATTACATATATAGTCATAATATGCATCACAATGGGAGGTGTTACAAAATCATTTTTTAGTCAGTTCATCTATATAATCCACAATTTTTTCTGACACATTAGGTTTAGACATTCTCTTAGTATTCGTTGACATAGACATAAGTTTCTTAGAATCACCTAAAAGTTTGTTAATTTTTTCATTTAATAGTTGTCCATT